>CAMONF010000235.1 GCA_946620335.1 uncultured Clostridia bacterium | reverse complement strand
GGAAAAGGAACCGTCCCTGATTCCCACTTTTTTCACAGCCCCTGGTTTCATCCGTCCTGTCCATTGATTTCGATATCAAAATATCATAAAATGTAAAAAACAAGGTTGTACATTCTACCAGGAAAGGAAGGAACTTCAAATTGGCAAGCTGCCTGACACTAAAGAAATCCAACTGCAAGAACTGCTACAAGTGCATCCGCCACTGTCCGGTCAAATCCATTCGCTTCTCGGCCGGCCAGGCCCACATCATCGACAATGAGTGCATCCTCTGCGGCCACTGTTTCGTGGTATGTCCCCAGAACGCCAAGGAAATCGTGAACGACCTGGAGAGGGTCCGCGTGCTCATCATGAGCGGGGAACCGGTCGTCGCATCCCTGGCCCCCTCCTTCATCGCCAACTACGAGGGCGCCGGCATTGAATCTATGCGGGAGGCCTTAAAGAAGCTGGGCTTCTTCGACGTCGAGGAGACAGCCATCGGTGCCACCATGGTCGCGCGGGAATATGAGAGGCTGCTCGAGGAAGGAAACAGGGATGTTCTCATTTCCTCATGCTGTCACTCGGTGAATCTGCTGATCCGCAAGCATTTTCCGGAGCAGCTCAAGTACCTGGCCGACGTGCTGACGCCCATGCTGGCCCACTGCAAGGACATCAAGCGCCGGATCCCCGGAGCGAAGACCGTTTTCATCGGGCCTTGCGTCGCCAAGAAGGACGAGGGGCAGGAGTCCCAGGGCCTGGTGGACGCGGTCCTCACCTTCGAGGAGCTGACGGAGTGGCTGGAAAATGAGAACATCACCCTGAAGCGGGAGGCTGCGCCATGTGACGAGAGCCGGGCGAGGTTCTTCCCGACCACAGGAGGCATTTTGAAGACCATGGACCAGAATGCGCCGGGGTATACCTACATGGCCCTCGACGGCGTGGAGAACTGCATCATGGCCCTGAGGGACCTGGAGCAGGGCAAGATCCACAAGTGCTTCATCGAGATGTCCGCATGTCCGGGCAGCTGCATCGGCGGGCCTGTCATGGAAAAATACCACCGCAGCCCGGTCCGGGACTACATTGCCGTCGCGAACTACGCCGGCACCAGGGACTTCCCCGTCGCCCAGCCTGAGCCTGCGGAGATGCAGCTGCGGCGCAAGCCCGTCATCCAGAACCTCGTCATTCCCGGCGAGGAGGAGATCCGGAAGATCCTCCGGGAGATGGGGAAATACAGACCCGACCAGGAGCTCAACTGCGGCTCCTGCGGCTACAACACCTGCCGGGACAAGGCGGTGGCCATTTACCAGGGCAAGGCGGAGGTCTCCATGTGCCTGCCGTTCCTGAAGGAGAAAGCCGAGAGTTTCTCCGACACGATCGTGAGCAACACCCCCAATGCCCTCATTGTCTTAAATGAAGACCTGGAGGTCCAGCAGGTCAACCAGGCTGCCCAGCGCCTTCTGAATCTGAGGTCGGACCAGGATGTGCTCGGAGACAACGTGGTGCGGATCCTGGATCCCAACAACTTCCTCAAGGTCCTGGATACCGGGCGCAGCGTCGTTCGCGACCGCCAGTACCTGGCGGAGTATAACCGCTATGTGGAGCAGACCATCGTGCCGGCTGAGGACGGCAGGATGCTGGTCTGCATCATGCGCGACGTGACCGAGGAGGAAGGCGAGCGGCGGCGCAAGGAGGAGATCAGCATGGAGACCATGGAGGTCGCTGACCGGGTCGTGGACAGACAGATGCGCGTTGTACAGGAAATCGCCTCCCTGCTGGGAGAGACGGCTGCGGAGACCAAAATCGCCCTGGCCAAACTGAAGGAGTCGGTGAGCCATGAATAATCTTTGCGCCGATATCGGCTACAACAGCATTTTGCACGCCGGCGAGCAGCTCTGCGGGGACCACGTGGAGGTGGTCGAGCAGGAGGACGGATCCACCGTCATTGTTCTGGCCGATGGGTTGGGCAGCGGCGTGAAAGCCAGTATTCTTTCCACGCTGACCTCCAAGATTATCGCCACCATGATGTCGGAGGGCCTTTCCGTTGACGAGTGTGTGCGGACCATCGCAGGCACACTGCCTGTCACAAAGGAGCACGGCGTGGCCTACTCCACCTTCACGATCCTTCATTTTATCGACGGGAGGAGGGTCAATCTGATCCAGTACGACAATCCTCACGTGATATTGATCCGTGACGGGGCGCCGGTCGCCTACCCGGAGACTGAGACGACCATCGAAGGTAAGAAGATTTATGAATCCAGCTTTTATCTTCGTGAAAATGATCTTTTCGTCGCCATGAGCGATGGGTGCCCCTACGCCAGCGCCGACAACACCTACAACTACGATTGGAAGGAGTCGGATATCGCCGAGTTCATGGCGGAAATGTCCATGACCGACTATACCGCCAAGGCTCTGAGTTCCCTGTTGGTAAATGTCTGCAAGCGTTACTACGGCGGCAGTCCCCGCGATGACGCGACCGCTGTCGTGGTCCGGATGCGCCCGCGTGTGCAGACCAACGTTCTTTTCGGTCCGCCTGTGAACCGGGACGATACGGAACGGATGTTGAATTTATTTTTCTCAAAAAAGGGAAAATATATCATCTGCGGCGGCACTACGGCTTCCATAGCCGCCCAGCACCTCCACAAGCCCCTGGAGAGCGATATGGAATATGACAAGGTCAGCGGCCTGCCGCCGACGTCGACCCTGGAAGGCGTGGATCTGGTCACCGAGGGAGTCCTCACCATGAGTCGCGTGCTGGCTTACGCCAAAGACTACGTGGAGGACAACTCCCGCTATGAGGAGTGGAGCATGGGCCACGACGGCGCCTCTCAGATTGCCCAGATGCTCTTCGAGGAGGCCACAGACATCGATTTCTTCGTGGGCCGGGCCATGAATCCTGCCCACCAGAATCCTGCTCTGCCGCTCAGCTTTAATGTGAAGGTGAGTATGGTGGAGGAGATGTCCGGGTATCTGAGGAAGATGGGGAAGAAGGTGAAGATCAGTTACTTCTGATGGAACAAAAGGGGACGGTTCTTATCGTTTCACATTTTGTGAAACGATAAGAACCATCCCCTCTGTTTCACCCTTCAGCAGGACACATCTGCCTTCAATTTCTCCCTATACACCTTCCGATACTTCTGCGGCGAAAGCCCCTTTTCCCGCCGGAAGAGCCGGCTGAAATACATGGGATTGTCGTAGCCGACGATTTGGGCGATCTCGGCCACAGTCCCGTCGGTGGTCTCGAGAAGGACCTGGGCGTTGCGGATGCGCAGGGAGAGGATGTATTTCAGGGGAGGCTCGCCGACGGCTTCCCGGAAGGCCTTGTTGAAATAGCTGACGCTCATGTTCCGGGAGACGGCGTACTCCTCGATGCTGATGGGTTCATTGTAGTGCTCACGGAAATAGTCCTTTGCGTGGTCCTCCTCCGCCTGCGCGAAGCCCTCGCCCCGGGGCATTTCCTCCCGCATGCGCCGGTTCATGGCGATGAGGAGCTCCCGGAAATGGAGGGCGGCGGCCTCCTCGT
>CAMONF010000234.1 GCA_946620335.1 uncultured Clostridia bacterium | reverse complement strand
TAGTGGATTGTCAAGAAGTTTTTTATTTTTTTGAACTCTTTTTTTATGAGTTCCGCGCCGCTTTTGCGGTGCGGAAGTTATATTACCAGAAGCCCTGGATGAATGCAAGCATTTTTTTCAATTTTTCTAAAAAAAATGAAAACTTGTGGTCCGGGCGCCCCCAAACCACAAGTAGTTGTAAATCAGTATAGTCCAGCGTCCAATTGCTGAAATTTCTTTAAGTGATAATGCTCGCACGCCTCAGCTTTTTTCGCCGGACGCAGATTCATGTCCCGGCAGACAGCATTTCCGGCCGCCACCCTGCGAGGCAGATCACGCCTCCGCGATGCCGCTCTACGACCGCAGCACATTGAGGAGAACTGCCAGTACCAGGTTATGGTCGTCCAGCCAGGTCAGGACCTCGCTCTCCGCCATCATGTGCATCAAGTTCCCGCAGGGCGTCGTAAAGCTGAAGACTCTGGCAATGGTCATGACCAGCCAGATCTCAAGTATGCCCCTGAACACCGCAAAGCACATGCCCAGGAACCGGTCGAATCCTCCCGGCTTTCTGGAACCGAAGATTCCCCTTCCGAGCAAGCCTATAAAAAAGAAGACAAGCCTCACCAGGATAAAGGTGACCAGTATGCCCAGTCCGTTCACAGCCAGGGATACGATCCTCCGGATCAGGGGCCCGCGGAATTCTTCCATTCCAAGAAGCTCCGCCACATACTCCGCGCCGCCGCTCACCATCGCCTCGCCCAGACCCTCCTGGTCGGGCAGAAGCTCCTGCAAGGGCACAGACACCTCGCCTTCAGCCAGAGCGGCGGACAATTCGTCCAGATAGCCCTCTGCGAGCCCTTGGATCATGGCGTTCACATTGGAGGATTCCGCAAACACCTCCGCCACACTCGCCGACAGAACAATGGTAGCCACCAGGGAGAATACGAGCATGGCCATGCCGAACAAGGTCCGGGCAAAGCCGCGCGTATACCCCACAGCCGCCATGACGGCGAGGAACACGATTACTCCTATTTCAAATCCATTCAAAAGCTAACATACCTCCCTACGCAGTCGCCGGCCCGGCAGGACCGGTCAGCGGAGCTTCAGCCGGATCGTCTCCGACCGGGTGTCCGTGACCACGTAATAGCGGTTCATACCGATTCTGGTCACATCCGTGATATCGCCTTCAGAGAGATTCCCCGCGAACCGACAGATACCGCGATTGTTATAGATGGCCAGGTAATTGTTGTTATAGAAGAGGATCTCGCTGTCGCACAGCTGAATGCCCTCGAACATGGTCTCCACATGGCAGGACGTGATCAGATTGCCGCTGGCCGTATAGATCTCCATATCATAGCGATGGTCCGTATCTTCCCCGGGGAAAATGAACCCAATCTGGCTGCCGCCGCAGAAGGTGCTGACAATTTCCCTGCCGAAAGTCACGTTTCTGGTCTCCTCAGGCCGGTTGCCCTTGAAGACGGAAAAACCGTCCTCCCGGAACGCCACCGCTGTGCTGCCGTCGACGTAGGCGACCTGGGGCACCAGCACGTCCTCGAACTCAAAGCTGGCGCTCACATGATCCTCACTGTTTGCATTTTCAAAATTATAAAAGGTGATGCGGCTCCTGAGGCTGCCAGGGTCTGCCAGGATCCGGCTCACGCACATGGCTGTCCCGTCGCGGGACACCGCCAGTGATACCGGATACCCTTCCTCGCTCGTCTTTCCGCTGATGGAGGCGATCTCCTCGCCGGTGGCCGTGTAATAGCGGATCATAACGCCGCCGGCCTCCTCGATGGCCGCTGCCACATTTCCCTTGCCGGATACGCGCGCATAGAGGATCGGCCCGTCGGAGGTGAAGCTGCCGAGTTTACCCTTTCGGTCGAAAACGTAAATGCCCGTCCCCCGCCTGTCATAGATGACCGCTGCCTGGTCGCAGACGTCCGCCTGAGGCATGGTCAGGTCGTAGGTAACGTCCCATCTTGGCTCGATCTTGCTGTCAATCAGCGAGGCGCCGTCCGAGGAGTAGCGTAAAATGAGGCCACCCATATAGACGAAGCGGGACACCGAGTCCGTTTTCTCCTCATAAGCCGTCACTTCATAGGAATTGTATCGCAGCCGCACCAGGAGCCAGCGCACCGCCAGAAGCAGAAGGACCGCGACCGTGACAAATGCAGCTGTCCGGACATAGGTCAGCCGCTTGTGGTTGCGGATCCTGACCTGGTAGGCCTCCATCTCATTGGCCGGCTCGTCCTCACGAAAAGGAAGGCGGGCGAAAAGTCCCGCAAGCGCATCGGCTATGGTGTCAATAATTCTTCTCATTCGTCATCCTCAGAGGGCTGTCCGGCCGTCCAGGGCCCGCAGCAGCGTCACCTCATCGATATTTTCCAGGTCACCGCCCACCGGCACGCCGCTGGCGATCCTTGTCACTTTCACGCCCACCGGCTTGAGGAGGCGGCTGATATACATGGCCGTCGTCTCCCCCTCCAGGGAAGAGTTGGTGGCGATGATCACCTCTTTGACCTCCCCGGACTGCAGCCGCTGCATCAGTTCCTTGAGCCGGATGTCGTCCGGCCCGATGCCCAGCATGGGCGAGATGGCGCCATGGAGCACGTGGTAGACGCCCTCGTACTTGCCTGTCTTCTCATAGGCCGCCAGGTCCCGCGGCGTCTCCACCACCATGATGGTGGTCTTATCCCGCCTGGGATTGCTGCAGATGGGGCACTCCTCGGCATCCGTCAGGGTACAGCAGGTCTTGCAGTAGCGCACATTCATCCTCGCTGTCGTGATGCTGTCCGCCAGCCGCTTCACCTTGTCCTCAGGCTGGGAAATAATATAGAAAGCAAGCCTCTGTGCTGTCTTCCTGCCGATTCCCGGCAGGAGGGACAGCTGCTCGATGAGGCCTGTGATATGTCCGCTGAAATACTCCAAGCTGTAACGCTCCTTCCAGATTTTCTCCGCCATCCGGGCATACGCCCGCCAGAGAGCCCGCAGTCTCCCGCGGGTCCGGCCTTTCTCCGCAGGACAACGTCAAACCACAGTCGTACATCCCGCTCTGTTTCGATGGCTCTCCGCAGGGCTTTCCCCGTCAAATTCCGGCAGGACTTCAGAAGAGACCGCCGCCAAGACCGCCCATGCCGCCCATGCCGCCGGTCATCCGGCTCATCATTGCCGCCTGCTCCTCGTCCCCCTTGCGGAAGGCTTCATTGAGGGCCGCGACGATCATGTCCTCCAGGGTCTCGATGTCATCGGGATCCACAGCCTCCTCGGAAAGCTTCAGCCCCTTCACTTCCTTCTTGCCGTTCACGGAGATCTCCACCGCTCCGCCGCCGACTGTGGCCGTGAAGACCTTCTCCTCCATGGCCTTCTGGTTCTCCTCCATCTGGCGCTGCATTCTCTGCGCCTGCTTCATCAGGTTGTTCATGTTGCCCGGCATACCGCCGCCGAATCCGCCTCTTTTTGCCATTGTTCTCTCCTTATTAAATAAAATCAGTATGCTTAACCCCCAAAGGGATTGAAAGCTGTTCATAAGCGCACAGATTTCCGCCCCCTTATGACAGGGGTTGAAATCCTGCCGCTGACGCTCCTCTGACCGCCTGCGTTCTGAGCCCCGGGAAATCAGAAATCAAAATCCCCGACGTCAAATTCGTCGTCCGGCACCTGGTCCACGTCGAAGGAAAAATCCTCCCGGGCCTTCTCCAGCGGGTCGATCCTGTACAGACCTCTGTTTCCGTCGGCAGCCCCCACGAAAACGACCTCCGCCCGAACGCCGCAGACATCTTCAACTGTCTGAGCCACGGCATCCTGCCAGTTCTTCCGCTCCTCACTGTGCTTGTCGGAAAAGAAGCCGGCCATGGCGCCGTCCAGGAGCCGGACATAAAGCTTATTGTCCTGCCCCACCGCATCGTAGTTACATTCCGAATTCTTGAGGGCGGTCCTCAGGAACCCGGGTGGGATCATCTGCCTGATCCGGTCCCATTCCCCGGCGATCCGCCGCAGATCCTCCGGCGCCGCATTGGGTGCCGGCGGCCGGTCCGCCCGCTCAGGGACCTCCAACACAGCCTTGACGGCCGGCGGCGCGGCACTGATGGCCAGAGCGCCGCTCTCGATGTCGAGCAGCCTTCCCTCCACCTGGCGGAGACGGTCCAAAACGGCGTCGGTCTTTATTTCCATCTGGGGTCTGGCCAGGTTGATCAGGGCCACCTCCGTCAGGATCCGGCGATTCGATGCATTGCGAAGGTCATTCTGGAGTCCCGACAGCACGCGGATGTACCGCATGAGGGTCTCGGGTTCCACTTCCCGGCCCATGTCCATAAGGCTGGCCATCTGCTCCTCGGAGACGTCCACAAGGTCCGCAGCTTCAGAGCCGGCCGCTCGAACCAGAAGAAGGTTGCGCAGATACCAGATCAGGTCGGTCACGAACTGGCCTACCTCGCGGCCGCCCTCCATCATTTCCTCGAAGAGGCGGACCGCGCTGCCCGCATCGCCCTTCAGGACGGCCTTCAGAATGTCGGCGAGCACATCCGTCTCCACCGCCCCGATGGCCGCCAGCGCCCGCTCATAGGTGAGCGGCTGGCCGTAATAGAAGGCAATGCAGCGGTCCAAAAGGGACAGCGCATCGCGCATGGAGCCGTCCGCTGCCCGCCCGATAAAGTGGAGGGCCTTCTCCTCATATTCCACCTGCTCCTCATCCAGCAGCTGCCGCATCCGGTCCATGATGACCGGCACGCCGATCCTGCGGAAGTCATAGCGCTGGCAGCGGGAGAGGATGGTCAGCGGGATCTTGCCAGGATCCGTCGTGGCCAGTATGAAAATAACGTAGGAGGGCGGTTCCTCCAGGGTCTTCAGCAGCGCGTTGAAGGCGCCGCCGGAGAGCATGTGGACCTCGTCGATGATGTAGACCTTGAATCTCCCCGAGGTGGGCCTGTAACGGACCTCCTCGATGATATCGCGGATGTTGTCGACGCCGTTGTTGGAGGCGGCGTCTATCTCGATTACATTCATGGAGCTGCCCGCCAGGATGGCCCGGCAGGTAGGACACTCGTTGCAGGGGTTCCCGTTCACCGGGTTCTCGCAGTTGACTGCCCTGGCCAGAATCTTGGCCGCGGAAGTCTTGCCGGTACCCCGGGTCCCGCAGAAAAGGTATGCATGCTGGGTCCGGTCATTGATCACCTGGTTCCGCAGGGGGATCACCACATGGTCCTGACCGTACAGTTCATCAAAAACAGTAGGGCGCGCCTTCCTGTACAAAGCGACATAGGACATATTTTTCACCTGCCGGCGATGACCGGCACCGATTTCTTCGTAATAAATGAACTGCAGCCGAATAGTACGTGCAGTCGTTCTACATTATAGCGCATGTCCCGGCATTTAGCAAATGTAAACATATGGCAGGGTCTGCGCCTCCCCCTCTTAGCGGACAGAGCCGCAATGACGGGCAAAGTTGCAGCCCCGTCAGACTGCGAGTCCTTCCTCGTCAGCATGGGGTTGCCGTCCGGCACAGAGGGATATGGCCTTGACCTGTCAGACACCTCCCCCTCCTCGTTGTTATGGGGATACAGCCCGATCGGCTCAAAATCCCTCACGCCGCCACGACAAGCATCCATAATTATGATATACTAAAAGATACAGCTTCATTTAATACCGGACACGTTTCACCTCCGGTGCTTTCCATGCAAAGGAGTGACCATGAAAAAGAAACTCTTCGCCCTCCTCCTCTCCCTCTGTCTCGTAGCCGGGCAGGCAACTCCCGCCGCGGCAGCTTCTTACTTGTCCCCTGCAGCCTCTGCCCGCACAGGTACAGATACCCTTCTCAGCTCAGATTCCTCCGATGCCGCCGGCAGCGCCTTGAGTGCTGAGCCAGGCAGCGATGTTCCCGGGGCAGAAACCCCCAATTCTTCCGATGCCGGCACTCAGGACGGCAGCGGCGGCGAAAGCGGGCAGGCAGACGGCGGATCAGAGCAGGCCGGCACCGGCTCCGAAGGCTCCGGTGAATCCGGGCAGGCCGGCTCCGGCTCTGAAGGCTCCGGCGAATCCGGACAGACCGGCACCGGCTCCGAAGGCTCCGGTGAATCCGGGCAGACCGGCACCGGTTCTGAAGGTTCCGGCGAGACCGGGCAGACCGGCACCGGCTCTGAAGGCTCCGGTGAATCCGGACAGACCGGTGACAGCTCTGAAGGTTCCGGGGAATCCGGACAGGCCGGCTCCGGCTCTGAAGGTTCCAGTGAATCCGGACAGACCGGCACCGGCACCGAAACCTCCGGCGAAGCCGGACAGGCCGGCGAGGGTACCGAACCCTCTGGCGAATCCGGCCAGACCGGCGACGGCTCTGAAGGCTCCGGCGAATCCGGACAGACCGGCGATGGCTCCGAAGGTTCCGGTGAATCCGGACAGACCGGCGACGCCACCCCTCCCGAGGCCACCCCTGCAGAGGGAGAGACCGACGGAACCGACGCGAAGACTGAGGAAGAAGCCGTGACAGACCCCGAGGCGGAGACGCCGGAAGAAGAGGATATCCCCCTCGAGCCCGCCCTTTCCTCCGAGGCCGCCGCGACAGACCACCGCTTTTCCAGCGCCGCCCCGGCCTCCGGGAAGACCTATCTCCTCCTGTGTGCCTACAACCAGTCGAGGACTGTCGACCTGGGCAAGGCGGTCATGTCCAACGATACCAATGTCCGCATTTTCAGAAATAATAACTACTACCGCCAGTACTTCACCCTGAAGAAGAACAGCGACGGGACCTGGACGATCCTCAATTACCGCAGCAGCAAGGTCGTCTCCGTGAACGGCAGCGCCGCGGCCACGGCAAATGTCGTCCAGAAGGAAGACCGGCAGCTCGCCACCCAGAGATGGATCCCCAGGCTGAACGCCGACGGCTCCTACAGCTTCCTCAGCGCCGCGGACCGCACGCTGGCGCTTGAGGTGAAGGACGGCAAGTTCGCGGATTACACCACGATCCGCCTGCAGAAGGATGAAAATGTGAAGGCCGAGCATTTCCTGCTACAGGAGGTCACGCTGCCGGATTACACCGGCACCATCATGCTCCGCCCCGAGTCCAGCCCCAAGATGGCCCTTGGCCCCAAGCTGGGCAAGACCACCGACGGCAACACGGTCGCCCTGGCGGACGCGGAAGGTCTCTCCTGGCAGAAGTACAAGCTGACCCACGTGTGGGGCGGCTATTACACCATCACCAACGCGAAGACCGGCCTTGCCCTGGCCCTGCCGGGCGGCAAGTGGAACTCCGGCACCCAGGTCATCCAGACGGCCCGCACCGGGGAGGACGCCCAGCTCTGGAAGCCCTGGTCCGTCTCCGACGGCGTGCTCCGCTTCACCTCCCGCCTCCACAGCGCCCGCGTCCTCGGGGTCAAGTTCTCCTCCGGTTCCTATGACTACGCGGTCTCCAGGGGCTACAGTGAGAACAACAAAAACCAGCGTTTCCTCATCGCCTCCTACACCTCGGACCGGACTGTGTCCACCTTCACCATCCGTTCCTGCCTGGACACCGACCGGGTCGTCGAGCCGATCAGCTCCTCCACCGCAAACAACGTCATGTACTTGAGCCGCGACTGGGCCGGCTCGAACCGCCAGTATTTCAAGCTCATGCCGGCCATCGCCCGCGGCAAGCGCGACTACTATTACCGCCTGGTAAATGCGACCACCGGCAAGCTCCTGGTGGTCAAGGGCAACTCCGCGACCGCAGGCACACCCGTCGTGACCGGTTCCTGGACCGGCGCCAAGGGCCAGCTCTGGCATCCCGTGATCAACTCCGACGGTTCCTACCGCCTCGTCTCCTGTCTGAACAGCTCCCTGGCCCTGGAGCTCAAAGGCGGCTCCACCAGCTACGACGCCCGCCTCCAGGTCGGCACCTACGCCTCGACGGACCGTTTCAAGTGGCAGCTGACCTCCATGAAGATCACCTCGGCCAAAGTCAGCTCCTCCGACCGGAACACCGCGGTCATCACCGCCTCCGGCACGCCCATGAAGTCCGATGACGGAAAGCTTTATCTCTTTGCCGTCGACGGGTATGTGACCAAGGTCAAAGGCGTCACCCCCATCGCCTCCGCGGCCTCCGCGAACAGCGTGACCTTCTCCGTCCCCGTGAATCTCAACAAGGCAGGCTCCGTGATTCAGAAGCGCTTCTATCTGGGCGTGCTGCGGAAAAATAAGTACCTCATAGCCAGCAACGGCTTCTATATCACCAACCCGCAGAGCGCCGCGGCCCGCAAGACCAAGTTCCCCGCAGCCGCCTCCAAGAAGGGGCTCAAGCTCACCATCACCCATGCGGATTTCGCCGAATCGCTGAACTGCAGCCACGCGGTCCTGGATTTCCCCATTGAGACCTACCTGAACGGCTCCGACTTCGCCTACAACTATGCGGGGAAGACGTATTACTTTTCCTCGGCCGTCCGAAGCCACAAGAACCTTCTCAAGCAATTCTACGACAGGGGCATCGTGGTCACCGGCATCTTCTATCTGAGCAGCCGCATGACCGATTATATCCAGCCCTCGGCGGCAGCCTCCTCCGGGCGGGGCGTCATCTACGCCCTCAATACAAAAAATGAGAACCGCCACCGCCTCGAGGCCCTCTTCTCCTGTCTGGCCGAGGAGTGGACAAAGGACGGCATCTACGTGGCCAACTGGGTCTACGGCAACGAGTCGGACCAGTACCGCACCTATAACTTCACCGGCGGCGTCAGCTACAACCAGTACCACGAGTCCTTCGCCGAAGGCTTCCGCCTCTTCAACACCGCCATCAAGAGCCGGTGGAAGAACGCGCGGACCTACGTTTCCCTGGACCACAACTGGAACCTGCCCGAGAATTCCGTGCCCTCCGGCACCTGCAACGGGCAGCAGCTCCTCGCCGACTTCAACACAGACCTCATCCGCCAGGGTAAGATCCACTGGGATATGTGCATGCACCCCTATCCCTCCCCCGAGCAGGACTGCAAGATCTGGATCAGGAGCCCCTTCGTGACCGACAGCGGCTCCTCCCCCCAGATCACGCCGCTCAACGCAGCCGCCTTCGCCGCTTCTCTCAAGGCCACCTATGGCAGCAGCGTACATGTGATTCTGCCTGAGACCGGCATTTCCTCTATCTACAACGGAAAATCCCAGCTCTACGAGCAGGCGGCGGCCGTGGCCCTGGCCTACTACCTCACAGAATTCAGCGACAGCCTGGATATGATCGGCATCCACCGGGAGATGGACAACACGGCGGAGATGGCCGGCGGCTGGCACCTGGGCCTCTATTACTACACCTCCAACTACTGCACGCGGCCCAAGCTCTCGGCCACCGTCTTCAAGTACATGGACACCACGGCCTGGAAGAAATACACCAAAAACTATTTGAAGTACGTCACCAAGGACGGCACGGCCATCACCTCCTGGGGAAATATCGTGCCCGGCTTCAGCGGAAGCCGTTTCACAAAAACCGCCTCATGACACAGCACTGCCCAGTGTCCCGCCGTTTTCGGCCGGGTCACCGGGCAGTTTCTTTAAAACAAAAGGCAGGCCAGTGCTCTCCGTCCATGTTCCACCCGCCATCCCCAGGCCCCGGCGGCTTTCCGAAAGAAAGGCTGTTGACTTTTCCCAATTTTCGAGATATACTGCACTCATCCGTGCAACCGGGGCATTAGCGGGGCCTTGTAACCTGCAATCCGCTACAGCAGGGGCATACCGAGATCTGAGGGTCTGTCCGGGTGGAGCTGCCCTTCTTAAGTGGTGTTGACGTCCGGGTCTCGCGCAACAGAAACCATCGAACCGTGTCAGGGTGGGAACACAGCAGCACTAAGGTGGACCTTTTGTGTGACGCGAGGGTGCCTGGGCCGAGCTAACTGAGGAGGTTACGTCTGTTGGGACCGATTCGAGGTGAGGCGCACGGATATTTTTTTATGCGTAAAAGCAGGGACGAACTGGGAATCAGGGACGGTTCCTTATCCCACTTTTCTATGAAAAGTGGGATAAGGAACCGTCCCTGATTCCCAGTTCGTCCCTGATTTCATCACGAGCGACGTCTCCG
>CAMONF010000233.1 GCA_946620335.1 uncultured Clostridia bacterium | reverse complement strand
GGAGCTTGCCATCGCAAGAGAGAATGTCCGCGGCGCTCATCTTGCCTGAGTGACAGTCTGAAACAAAGGGGACGGTTCTTTTCGTTTCATTGAAAATGAAACGAAAAGAACCGTCCCCTTTGTTTCAGACTGTCAAGGAGAACTCATTGACGTTTTTTACAATATCTGTAAAAAAATGCTTGACCCTGACACCGTATTTTGGTATTCTATCATAGTGCGTTAAGGCATCAAACCTCCGTGGGTGATGTTATTCCTTTGGAAAGAAAGTAATTGACAAAGCACCTGGAGAGTATGTATAATATCAAAAGTGCGTTAAGGGAGGTGTTCATATGTCGATTTGTCCGAAGAATAAGCATTCGGCTGCCAGACGCGACAAGTCCAGAGCCGGTCATTGGAAGATGGCTGCCTCTACACTCGTCAAGTGCAGCAAGTGCGGCGCTCTCATGATGCCGCATCGCGTCTGCAAGGCCTGCGGATCCTACAACAAGAGAGAGATCGTTAAGCAGGACGAGGCGTAATCCGTTTTTTACAATTTGCACGCCACAAAGGCTGTCGCCGGTATCGGTGGCAGCCTTTTATCTTATCAAAGGTTATTTTTATGGAAAAGATTGTAATTGCCGTGGACGCGGCGGGCGGTGACTACGCCCCGGCCGCTCCTGTCGCCGGCTGTCTTGAAGCCCTTTCCCGTCATCAGGACATCGATCTGGTACTCTATGGAAATGAGGCCGCCATCCGGGCGGAGCTTGCCGGCAAAGAGTACGACGCGGACCGGATCTCCGTGGTGGACTGCACCGAGCAGATCGCCATGGCCGAGCCGCCGGTGGCCGCCATCCGCAAGAAGAAGGACTCCTCCATCGTGAAGGGCATGATGTCCGTGAGGCGGGGGGAGGCCCATGCCTTCATTTCCTCCGGGAGCACCGGGGCGGTGCTGGCCGGCGGACATCTTCTGGTCGGGCGGCTCAAGGGAATCGAGCGGCCGCCCCTGGGCGTGCTTATGCCCACGGAGAAGGGGACTTCCCTCCTCATCGACTGCGGGGCCAACGTGGACGCCCGGCCCAGCTGGCTCGTCCAGTTCGCCGAGATGGGGTCCATTTACTATGGGACTACTTTCGGCAAGGAGAATCCCACTGTGGCCATCGTGAACATCGGCGCCGAGGAGGAGAAAGGCAATGCTCTGGTCAAGGAGACCTTCCCCCTGCTCAAGGCAAATGAAAACATCAATTTTATCGGTTCCATCGAGGCCAGGGACATACCGGCCGGCATGGCTGACGTCATCGTCTGCGACGCTTTCGTCGGCAACGTGATCCTCAAGGAGTATGAGGGCGTGGCCTCCATGCTGCTGAAGATGGTGAAGAAGAGCCTCATGAGCGACCTCCGCTCCAAGGCCGGCGCGCTGCTGATCAAGCCGGCCTTAAAGCGCGCCCTCAAGGACTTCGACATCTCCGAGTACGGCGGGGCGCCTCTGCTGGGCCTCAAGGGCCTGGTGGTGAAAGCCCACGGCAATGCCTCGGCCAGGGAATTCGGCAATGCCATTGACCAGTGCCGGGACTTCTACGGCAAGGACATCAATGGGAAAATTGCCGCCCGGCTCTGCCGGGATGACAAGGAGACCAAGTGAACAAGAACATTCAGCTACTGGAAAAGAGAATCGGATACAGCTTCAAGGATCTGTCTCTCCTCAAGACAGCTCTGACCCATACATCCTATGCCAACGAGCACAGGCGGGACAAAATTGTCCACAATGAGCGGTTGGAGTTTCTGGGGGACGCGGTCCTCGAGGCGGTGAGCTCCGAGTTCCTCTATCGGCGGTATCCCGAAAGAGGCGAGGGGGAGCTCTCCACCCTTCGGGCCAGCATGGTCTGCGAGCCGTCTCTGGCCATCTGCGCCAGGCAGATGGGTCTGCCCGAGTATCTCTACCTGGGTAAGGGCGAGGAGCGGACAGGCGGCAGACACAGGGATTCCATCACCTCCGATGCGGTGGAGGCCATGATCGGCGCCATCTACCTGGACGGAGGCTTTGAGTCGGCCAAGGGCTTCATTTTGAACAACATCCTGACCGAGCTGAGGGACGACGAGCTCTACGTCGACTTCAAGTCCCGCCTTCAGGAGCTGGTCCAGGAACGGGGGCAGAAGGTCATTTACACGCTCACGGGCGCGGATGGGCCGGACCACGACAAGCATTTCACCTTTGACGTCCTGGTGGGCGGCAGGATCGTCGGCCATGGGGAGGGGCATACCAAGAAACTGGCCTCCCAGAATGCGGCCGAAGACGCCATCAGGAACCTGGAGGCAGAGGCGGAAGCCGGACAGCAGGATGACTGATTTCCCGCGCCGCTCTCAAAAGCAGGACTGCATACGGAGCCTGGGCCGGACATCCGCATAAGACGGTGAGAAAACCGGGCAGATTCAGGCGATGGCGGAAGCCGGCGCCAAGGTCCGTGCATGGCAGGCAGCTGTCATTCCTATCATCATTTTCACGAAAGGCCGCAGGCCGCTTTTGGGGCGGACTGCGAAAGGGCTTCATTTAATACATGTACTTAAAACGTATCGTCATGCAGGGCTTCAAGTCCTTCGCAAACAAAATGACCTTCGAGTTCCCCGAGGGCATCACAGGCATCGTCGGCCCCAACGGGTCGGGCAAGTCCAACGTCGCGGACGCCGTCCGCTGGGTCCTGGGCGAGCAGAGTGCCAAGCAGCTCCGCGGCGGCAACATGCAGGACGTCATTTTTGCCGGGACGGAGGCCAGAAAACCGCTGAGCTTCGCCTCGGTGGACATCACCTTTGACAATTCGGACCATGCCCTGGACATCAGCTACAGCGAGGTGACTGTCACCCGCCGGCTCTACCGGTCGGGCGAGAGCGAGTACAAGATCAACGGCAGCACCGTCCGCCTCCGGGATATCCACGAGCTCTTCTACGACACAGGTATCGGCAAGGAGGGCTACTCCATCATCGGCCAGGGCCAGATCGAGCGGATCATCTCCGGCAAGTCCGAGGAGCGCCGGGAGCTTTTCGACGAGGCGGCCGGCATCGTCAAGTTCAAGCGCAGGAAGAACGCCACCTTGAAGAAGCTGGCGGAGGAGCAGCAGAACCTGGTCCGCGTGAACGACATTCTCGCGGAGCTGGGAGGCCAGCTGGGGCCCCTGAAGCGCCAGTCGGAGACTGCCCGCATTTATCTGGACAAGCGGGAGCGCCAGAAGGCCCTGGACATCAACCTCTTCCTCATCGACAACGACAGCATCGACGGCCAGCTGGCCGAGCTGAATGAGAAGATCGAGATCACGGAGTCGGACATTGCCCAGAGCACGCAGGCCTTCGAGCAGACCAAGGCCGAGTACGAGCGCGTGGAAAATGAAATCAGCGCCGCCGACACCGAGATCGCCGAACTCCAAAGTAAGATCCGCCGGGACGAGCTGACGGGCCAGCAGCTGCGGGGCCAGGCCGCCATCCTGCGGGAGCAGATCAACACCATCGTCCAGAACAGCGAGCATTTTTCGGACCGGTCCGGACAGATCGACACTGAGATCGAGCGCCGGGAGGACGAGCGCCTCTCCCTCAAGGAGGACGAGCAGGAGCTGGCGGAGGAGCTGGCGAAAGCTGAGGAGAACCAGGCGGCCCAGACACGGCAGCTGTCTGACACCGACGGCAAGCTTGCTGAGATGAATGCCGGCATTGCCAGCGGTAAAAATAACGTCATTGAAGTATTGAACTCCCGGGCCAACGTCCGCGGGCGCATGCAGCGCTACGACGCCATGCTCGAGCAGATCGAAATCCGCCGGTCGGAGATCAGCGCCCGCATGCTCCGCTTTAAGGAGGAGGAAGACGGCTCCCGCCGGGAGATCGGGGAAGCCGATGAGAAGCTGCTCAAGATCCGCGCTGAGATTGGCGCCTTGAAAGCTTCCTCCGACGACAAGGAGAAGGCGGTCGCCTCCCTGCAGACTGAGATCAGGGACCTGAACGCCAAGCTGGACAGCGACACCACCACCTACCACCGTGACGCCTCGCGCCTGGAATCCCTCACAGCGCTGACTGAGCACTATGAAGGGTACAGCAACGGCGTCCGCCGCGTCATGGAGCAGAAAAACCGGAATCCGGGCATCCTGGGCGTGGTGGCGGATCTTATTTCCACAGAGGAAAAGTACGAGCTGGCCATCGAGACGGCCCTGGGCGGCGCGCTTCGGAACATTGTCACCGACAATGAGAATACGGCCAAGTATCTCATTGAATTCCTTAAGGCCTCCCGGGCAGGGCGTGCTACATTCCTGCCCTTGACCAACATCCGGCCGAGGAGAAAATTCGACAGGCCGGAAGCCCTCAAGGAAGCGGGCGTGATCGGCCTGGCCAGCAGCCTGATCCGCTGCGAGGAGCGGTACGACGCCATGGTGAGCCAGCTGCTCGGCCGGACGCTGGTGGTGGACAATATCGACCACGCCATCGCCATCGGCCGCAAGTATGCCCACTCCCTCAACATGGTCACCCTCCAGGGCGAGTCCTTTTCGCCGGGCGGCTCCATCACCGGCGGCGCCTTCAAGAACCAGGAGAACCTCCTGGGCCGGCGGCGTGAGATCGACGAGCTGACCAGGAAGACCAGGAAGCTGAAGAAGCTTCTGGAGGAGACCCAGCGGACCATCGACGAGCGGCGCGACCGCCGCAATGCCCTACGGGACGAGATCGTAGCCCTTGGCGCCTCCCTTCAGGAGCAGTACATTCAGGAGAATACCGTCCTTCTGGGCCGCAAGCAGGCAGAGGACGCCATCCGGATGAACAAGCTGGATCGGGCCTCCCTGGAGCAGGAGAGCGCGGAGATCGACCGCCAGATCGACCAGATCAAATCCTCCAGCGCCTCCATCGAGAAGGAACTCAAGGCCTCCGAGAGCGAGGAAATGAAGATCTCCGCCAGGACCGCCGAGCTGGAAGCGGGCGCTGCCACCCTTCGGACGCAGCGTGACACCCAGAGCGCTGCTTTGGAGGAGATCCACCTCAAGGTGGCGGCCCTCCGCCAGAAGCGGGAGTATATTAAATCCGACGGCGAGCGCCTTGCGCGGGAAATCCGCCAGATGGCCGCGGAGAAGGAGGACCTGGCAGTCCGGATCGTCCGCGACAAAAAGGAAATCGAGAACAAACGTCGGCAGATCGCCGATGTCGAGGCGACCATAGAGGCCGGCGAGGAAGTCGGCCGCGCTGACAGGAAGAAAAATGAGGAGCTGACCGCTGCCCGCGAATCCCTGCGGGCCTCCAACCGGGCTTTCTTCGAGCGCCGGGACGAGCTACAGAAGCGCCTCAATGACCTGGACAAGGAGAGCTTCCGCCTCCACTCCCGCAAGGAAAAGCTGGAGGAGTCCATGGAAGCCTCTGTCACCTATCTGTGGGAAGAGTATGAGCTGACGCCGGTGACGGCCCGGCCTTTCCGGGACGAGAGCCTCAGCGACCGGCAGATGCTGCGGCGGGAGATCAGCCGCATCAAGGACGAAATCAGGAAGCTGGGCAGCGTCAACGTCAATGCCATCGAGGATTACAAGAACGTCCTGGAGCGGCACACCTTCCTGACCACGCAGCACGCAGACCTGGTGGAGTCTGAGAAGACGCTGGAAGGCATCATCGCCGAGCTGGACAAGGGCATGCGCCGCCAGTTCAGCGAGCAGTTCGTCAAGATCAACGAGCAGTTCGACCTGGCCTTCCGCGAGCTCTTCGGCGGCGGACACGGCAAGCTGGAGATCGAGGACAACGTCGACGTTCTGACGGCGGGCATTTCCATCATCGCCGAGCCACCCGGCAAGAAGCTCCAGAACATGATGGTGCTCTCCGGCGGTGAGAAGGCCCTGACAGCCATCGCCCTCCTCTTCGCCATCCAGAACATGAAACCCTCGCCCTTCTGTCTCCTCGACGAGATCGAGGCGGCGCTGGACGACAATAACGTCGGCCGCTATGCCGGCTACCTTCACAAGCTGACCAAGAACACCCAGTTCATCGTGATTACCCACCGGCGGGGCACCATGGCGGCGGCGGACCGGCTCTACGGCATCACCATGCAGGAGAAGGGCGTGTCCACATTGGTATCCGTCAATTTGATCGAGGACAAGCTGGACAACTGAGTGCAGCCTGCATGACAGAGAATGCTCACCGGATGAGGAGAAGCGGCTGAAAGAATGTCGCTGCTCACTGGCTGAGGAGAAGCGGCTGAAAGATTGCCGTTGCTCACTGGATGAGGTGCTGTGGCTCAAAGATTGCTGTTGCTCACTGGATGAGGCACTGCTGCTGAACGATTGCTACTGCTTGGATAGGAGACGGTGGAGATGTTTTCAGGCGGTGTGAGGCGCATATGATTTTATTTCCCGGAAGGAGGATCCTATGGGTTTATTTGACAGATTGAAGGAAGGCCTCTTCAAGACCAGGAGCGGCCTGGCCACCAACATGAACCGGGTATTTCTCGGCTACGACAAGATTGACGACGACTTCTACGAGGAGCTGGAGGAGACCATGATCATGGCCGACATGGGCGTACGGACCACCGATGCGGTCATCGAGGACTTAAAGCGCCGCGTGGCCCTGCGCGGGACTAACTCCGCGGCCGAGTCCCGGGACATCCTGATCGAGGCCATCAAGCACCAGATGCGGACCGATATCCACGCCTACGATTACGAGAACTGGCAGTCCGTCATTCTCATGATCGGCGTGAACGGCGTCGGCAAGACCACCTCCGTGGGCAAGCTGGCCGCTTATTACAAGGCCCAGGGCAAGCGGGTCCTGATTGCCGCGGCCGACACCTTCCGCGCGGCCGCCACCGAGCAGCTCATCGAGTGGTCCAACCGGGCAGGCGTGCCCATCATCGCCGGCCATGAAGGCGGAGACCCGGCAGCCGTTGTCTACGACGCTGTCGCGGCCGCCAAGGCCAGGAACATCGACGTCCTCATCATCGACACGGCCGGCCGGCTCCACAACAAGAAGAACCTCATGAACGAGCTGGGCAAGATCTACAAGATCATCGACAAGGAGTTCTGGGAGGCCCATCTCGAGACCTTCCTGGTCCTGGACGGCACCACCGGCCAGAACGCCCTGTCCCAGGCCAAGGAGTTCGCGGACATCGCCAAGGTCACCGGCCTCGTGCTGACCAAGCTGGACGGCACGGCCAAGGGCGGCATCGCCATCGCCATCTCCTCGGAGATGGGGATTCCGGTCAAGTTCATCGGCGTGGGCGAGAAGATCGACGACCTGCAGAAGTTCGATCCCCAGGCTTTTGTGGACGCGATGTTCGATCAGACAACTACAGAGTGAGGGAAAAATGGGAATCAGGGACGGTTCCTTTTCCCACTTTTCATAGGTGGAGAGTGAGAAAATGGGAATCAGGGACGGTTCCTTTTCCCACTTTTCATAAAATG
>CAMONF010000232.1 GCA_946620335.1 uncultured Clostridia bacterium | reverse complement strand
TCGCCACACGGGTGTCGATATCTGCGTAAATGTACCAGACCTCGTCGCAGATTTCCCCATAGCCAGTCTCGATGAGGGTGGCGGATTCGATGATGAGAAGAGCCGCCCCCGCATCCCGGTGCTCTTTGATCAGCTTCTCAGTCTTCTCCCGAACGCAGGGTAAGACCACCGCTTCCAAACGTTTTTTCTCAGCCGGATCCTCCAGGATCCGCGTGGCGATGGCAGCCCGGTCCAGCTCGCCGTCCGGCCGTATGACATCTCGGCCAAAAATAGCGATGACACCGTCAAATGCCTCCGCCCCTTTCTTCATGACCTCGTGGCCGAGGTCGTCCAGGCGAATGACCGTCGCCCCGCGACGTTCGCTCAGATAATCCAGGATCCGGCTTTTTCCCGATCCGACACCGCCTGTGATACCAATAATTCGCATTCTTCCCTCCCTGACATACTTGGATCCAAGGCATACCCTTGCCTTCGGCCAAGCCAAGAGCTTACCGGCTCCTCTCGGAAATGAGTTCCCCGTCCACCGGATAGGTGACGGGCTCCGAGCCGGGAAGCTTGTCCCTGAGCGTAGGCTGCCAGACTACGGTGCCATCCGCATCCACGTCCCGGACATAGTATAGTTCCTTATCCACAGGCACATTCGAATCGCTGTCTGTATTATCTGTCTCTTGCTCTGCCGTACCGGCAGGAGTCTCACCGACCTGCTCCCACCAGGCAGTGCTTCCCTCTTCCGGCTCAGTCGAATCGCCGGAAGATTCCGCCGTGCCATCGGTCTCCCCATTTTCCGCCCCTCCGGCCTCCTGCGGGGCAGGCGTGGGCGTTCCTGTGAGCGACGGATCATATGAAATATAGCTCTGACCGTAGATCTCCTCCTGGAGCCGCGCGATGGTGGCTTCCATCTCCGGATAGAGGATCTCGTTCCGGCTCACATAGAGGTCCGCGTAGGGCACGCGGCTTTGCGCGATATCGTAGGTCAGGAAGGCCGGCACGCCGGCCAGGAGCTGCAGCATCCGGACCTCGCTGATATCATGGGTGATATCGGGGAGGATGGTGTTGACCAGCTCATTGATTTCCAGGAGGTTCAAGGTCCTGGCTTTCTCGATCAGTTTCGTCAGCACGGTGCGCTGACGCTGGGTCCGCTGGTAGTCGGAGCCGACGTAACGGATCCGGCTGTAGGCCACCGTCTGGTAGCCGTCACACAGATGGGTCCCCGCGGTCTTCATGAAATGGTTCCTGGCCTTGACGCCCGCCAGGCCACAGAGGTTCCTGACATACCGGTTGACGTAGGGCAGCTCCTCCTCGGTGATGTCGAGTTCGATGCCGCCCACCTTTTCCACCAGGTCGATCATGGTGAAGAAGTTGACCTTGGCATAGTTGTCAATATCCACCTTGTAATTGTCCTCGATGGTCTTGACCAGGAGGTCAGGACCGCCGATGGCGTGGGCAGCATTCAGCTTCCGCACACCCACTCCCTCGATGTTGCAGTAAAGGTCCCGCATGAAGGAAATCATGAGGATTCTGCGGGTATCCTTGTTGAGGGAGAGGAGGATCATGGAGTCGGAGTTGGCATAGCCCCCCTCCCGGCGCTGGTCGACGCCGATGAGGAGAATGTTATAGACATTTCCGTTCTCCGGGAAGAGGATGGATGCCTGGGCAGCTTCCGCTTCCGCGATCAGCGCTGCCTCCTCCTCGGAGGTGAGTCCTGTCCCGTTATCGGCTTCTTCCTCAGGCTCCGCCTCCGGAGCAGGCGTCGGTTCGGCCTCCGACTCAGTGTCCTCTGCCGTCTCCTTATCTGTCTCCGGAACAGCTGACGCTGTCTCGGGTCCATCTTCTGTTTCTGCCCCGCCGGACACTGTCTCCTGCTGAGAGGCCGCCGTCTCCTGCCTGTCGGAGGAGACATAATCACTTTTACTGTAATAGCTGTGAAGCAGGCCGAATATACCCAGCGCTGCCACCACGATCAGGAGGGCAAGGATGGTGAGGATCTTCCCGGGGAGGGAGGCCCGCCTGAAGCGGTCTCCGATTGCCCGAAAGAGCCCTGCCAGCAATTTCAATAGTTTTGTCAATGGATTCACGTTCCTTTATCCCTGTTATTTGGCGCCGTACCAGTCCTCGGCAATGTGGCAATCTGTTTCCAATGCAACGCGGAGGCTGGCGGCGGCCTTCATTTCCTCGATGAGGATCTCTCTGGCCTTCTCCGCTTCCTCCCTGGGAGATTCGATGAGGAGCTCGTCATGGATCTGCAGGATCAGCCTCGAAGCCATGCCCTCCTCCCGGAGCCGCCGGTACACGCGGATCATGGCCAGCTTAATGATGTCTGCGGCCGTGCCCTGGATGGGGCTGTTCATGGCCACCCGCTCACCGAAGGACCGCTGCATAAAGTTGGCAGCCTTGAGCTCCGGCACGGGTCTTCTCCTTCCGAACACGCTCACGGCGTATCCCTTCTCCTTGGCCTCCCGGACCAGCCCGTCAAGGAAGCTCTTGATCTTGGGGTAGGTCTCAAAGTACTGGCGGATATATTCGGCGGCCTCCTGACGGGAGATGGAAAGTCCCTGGGAGAGGCCGAAGCTGGTCTGCCCGTAAATGATGCCAAAGTTGACCGCCTTGGCGTTGGACCGCATCTGCGGCGTCACCTCGTCGAAGGGGACGTGGAAGACCTGGGATGCGGTGGTCCGGTGGATATCCTGGGCCTTGTTGTAGGCCTCGATCAGCTTCTCGTCGCCCGACATATGGGCCAGGACCCGGAGCTCGATCTGGGAGTAGTCGGCGTCCACGAAGACGCAGCCTTCCTTCGGGAAGAAACACTTGCGGATCTGCCGTCCCAGATCCTCCCGCATGGGGATATTCTGGAGGTTCGGCTCCGTCGATGAGAGCCGGCCGGTGGCGGTGATGGTCTGGTTGAAGGTGGTGTGGATCCTGCCGTCCTCGCGGATATAGTTCTGCAGCCCGTCCGCGTAGGTGGATTTGAGCTTGGAATAGGTCCGGTACTCCAGGATATGCCGCACGATCGGGTGGTCCTCCGCCAGCTTTTCCAGCACATCCGCCGCGGTGGAATAGCCGGTCTTGGTCTTTTTGCCGCCGGGGAGCTTCATCTTCTCGAAGAGGATGACCGCCAGTTGCTTGGGCGAGTTGATATTGAAGGTCTCCCCCGCCTCCTCGTAGATGGCGGCGGTAAGCTCATCGATCCTCGCACCCAGCATGTCGCCATAGGCGGCCAGGGCTTCACGGCTTGCGCCGATACCTTCCCGCTCCATGGCAGCCAGGACCGCAGTCAGCGGCATCTCCATATTCTCAAAGAGGGGCAGCATGTCCGCCCCGCGCAGTTCCTCGCGCAGGATTGGCGCCGCGGCCGCGGCCGTCTGGGCCATCTGGGCCGCCAGGATCGTGATCGGCCCCTCCGCCTCCTCTTCACCTGTCTTTAAAATGAAAGCCGCGATGCCCTTCTTCCCGATAAGCTCCTCCCGTCCCTGGGTAGTCTGTCCCGGAATCAGGGCAGCTATGTCGTCGTAATCCCAGTCGGACTTGAGCGGGTTCATGAGGTAGGCGGCGAGTGTGCAGTCAAAGAGCCCATCGGCCGTCTCCAGCTTCAGGCAGGCAGCTGCCTCCTTGGCGGACAGGCAGGGAAGGACCTTGCCGCTTGAGGCGGCGGAGCTGACCAGGGAGGCCAGCTTGTCCGCCAGAAAGCCTTCCGTCAGAAAACCTTCGGGCAGGAATACCCATGTTCTGTCCTGCACGGTCAGGGCGAGGGCGTAAAGGCGGCCGTCCTCGGCGGCCAGGGAGAAGGCCGGGCCGAAGGGGGTGTCGTCATTTTCCAGGGCGGAAGTAGCAGAAGCGAAAGCTTCCTCAGCTTCGGCTATATCCCTGACGGTAGTCAGCTCCTGCGCTGCTTTCACAGGCGCGGCGGCTGCCTTTTTCGTCTCAAAGCTGCCCAGGAGGCTCTTGAAGCCCAGCCTGCGGTACAGCTCATAAGCCTTTTCGTTGTAAAGATCGCCCAGCTTCAGGTCATCGATGGCGGCTTCCACAGGCGCGTCCGTCCGGATCGTGGCCAGGTCCTTGGAGAGGACCGCCAGATCGTAGTGCTCGCGCATGGCGGTCTGGGCCTTCTTCGGGGTGATCTCCTCCACATGGGCATAGGCATTCTCTATGCTGTGGTAGGTCTGGATGATCTTGCCGGCCGTCTTGGGCCCTACGCCGGGCAGGCCGGGGATATTGTCGGAGGAATCGCCCATGAGGGCCTTCATATCGATAAATTCAAGGGGCGTGACGCCCATGGTCTCAATGACCTCGGCGGTATGGTAGCGCTCATAGGTCGTCGTCCCGCCCTTGGTCTTGGGAATGATGATCTCCGTCCGGTCCGTGGCGATCTGGAGCAGGTCCCGGTCGCCGGAGACGATGCTCACGATACCGCCGGCGGCCTCGAAGCGCCGGGCCAGGGGGCCCAGGATGTCGTCGGCCTCCCACCCCTCCTGCTCGATGGTCACGATGTCCATGGCGGCCAGGATCTCCTTCATGAGGGGGACCTGCTCATGGAATTCGGGTGGGGCGGCGGAGCGGGTGCCCTTGTAGGCTTCGAACATTTTATGGCGGAAGGTGGGTGCGGCCTTGTCAAAAGCGATGGCCAGGTACTGAGGCTTCTCCTCCTCCAGGACCTTCCGCAGAATGGCCAGAAAGCCGTATACGGCATTGGTGTGGACGCCGTCGGGCGCAGTCATAGAAAGAGGCATCCCGTAGAATGCCCGAAACAGTAAGCTATGTCCGTCTATAAGCAGTAATTTGTCCTGCATACTCTTTCACCTCTCCATCATCCGAGGGCGACTTTCCGCCAAGCCGTCTGTCAGATATATTTGGCCAGAAATTCAGCTGCCCTCGCCAATACCACGGACATGGTATCCGGCAGGAACTTGCACAAGGCTGTCAGCACGAGGCCTGCCTCGGCGACCAGCATAAAGACATCCATGAAGCGGCCGGCCGTCCTGGCCCGCCGCAGCTTGTCCTCCGTATCCGCCAGATTGGCCTCGATGACCCGCTTCATATCGAAGGACTTGGAGGCTGTGTCCTCCTCGCCCGGCCGCAAGGCGTAGTCGATGGTGAAATAGGTCTCCAGCTCATCGTAGCAGGAGGAGCAGTGCCGGATATGGTCGATAAAGGCCGCGCATTCCCGGTCGCTCAGCTTTCCCTGTATATACTTCTGAACATTCCTCTCCGCTTCACGGCACTCCATAGTTTTCTCCGTGTATCCCAGGTCTAGGAAAAAAGAATCACGTTCATCTTACCATTATTTCCGGCGGAAAGAAATATGAAAAAATGCCCTATTTTATCTATGGCTTGAATGGGGACTTGGCGATTTTGTCTCTGCTCATCCCGGGCCTCTCTCCCACTTCCCCAACGCCCCTGCACGAAGGGGCTTTTTTGCACGACCGCCTTATCCATGTCTTTGTAGTCACCACTGTTCTTGCGCAAGGAGGCTTTTTGCACAATCGTCTTATCCCTGTCTCTGTAGTCACCTCTGCCCTTACGACAAGGGGCTTTTTCGGAAGACTGACGTCTGTGCAGGCTCAGACTCCATCCGCTGTCTGCTCATGTAACGCAAACGAACCGGG
>CAMONF010000231.1 GCA_946620335.1 uncultured Clostridia bacterium | reverse complement strand
GGCAGATCAACACCTACCAGCACGCCGACATCAATCTCTACTTTTCCTCCCCGACAGGGGACAGGCTGGTGAGAGAATCAAGGGCCATCTATTACAGCAGTAACCGGTCCATCGAGTGGGCCATTGTGGCGCGGGTCATCGACGGGCCCAAGGGCACAGGCGGCAGCGCTTCCATCCCTGCGGGCACCCAGATCATTTCCATTTCGACTGTCGACGGCACCTGTTTCGTGAACCTCTCCGAGGCCTTCAACACGGAGATCATGGGGGTGACGCCGGAGGTGACCATTTACTCTATCGTGAATTCGCTCGTCATGAGCAGTAACGTGACCAAGGTCCAGTTCTCCATTGCGGGAGAGACGGAAGTCACTTACCGGGATACCATTGATCTCAGCAAACCCTTCGGGGAGAATATGGCGTTGGTGCAGGAGTGATCCTTTTCTGCGCCGGGCGTCTGAAAAAGGAGACCTATGAGAAGAAGACCTCTCTGTCTCCTGTGTCTCCTGGTGATCGGTGTATTATATGGCATACAGCTGTTGGGGCTCCCGCTGAGGCGGGAGCCTTCGGACATCAGAGCGGTGGACAATCTCATCGAGACGCCTTTTACGCTTGACGTGAAGGGGGAGGTCGTCCGCTGTGAGGCGCGGGAGGACTACACGGTCCTTCTTCTTGATCATTCCTACCTATTCCACAATTCCAGACAACTTGAACTCGGCAAGGTGCGGGTGTCGCTTCGCGGTACTGCCGGCTATCCGGCGGGTACCCTTCTTTGCGTGCAGGGAATTCTGGAAAAGCCGGAGGGGCCATCGAATCCCGGTCAGTTCGACCAGGCTGCCTGGTATGCCCTGCAGGATATCCGCTATATCATGAAGAATCCGCAGGTCCGGGTCCTTAAGAAGGGTCGGAATCCCTTCGGGACTTTCTGCGACGGGTGCAGGCGGATCTTGACGGACCGGGTGCAGACCGTGTATCCGGAGGATGTGTCGGGGGTCCTTGGCGCGATGCTCTCCGGCGATAAGACGCTGGTGGATCCGGATGAAAAGAGCCTCTACCGCATGGGCGGCGCATCCCACGTGCTGGCCATTTCCGGGCTCCACGTGACTTTGCTCGGAATGGGACTTTTCCGGATTCTGAGGCTGGTGCGCGTTCCGCTCCCGCCGGCGGCAGGTATCTCCGCGGCAAGTCTGGTCCTCTATGCCTTTGTGACGGGGCTTGGCGTGTCGACGGTCCGTGCGACCATCATGTTCACGCTCATCATGCTGGCCAAAGTGACAGGAAGGACCTATGACATGCCCACCGGTCTGGCCCTTGCCTGCCTCCTTATTGTGATTGAAAATCCGCTCTGGCTGACCAACGCCGGCTTTCTGCTTTCATTTACGGCCGTGACAGCGCTCTGCATATTTCACGACAGGAGTCCCTTCGCAGGCGGCGTAATCATGTACGTTTGCATGCTTCCGGTCATCTTGAGCTTTTTCTATGAGATACCGCTTTACGGCGTGCTGGTGAATCTGGTGGTGGTGCCCCTCATGCCCTTTGTGATGGGGTTCGGTATTTTGGGGACCGCCTTGGGCAGGCCTTTTCATTGGCCGGCTGTCTGGCTTCTGCGATTTCTTCATTTTCTGCTGGAGGAGACGGCCCATCTGCCGGCGGCGTCGCTGATCGCAGGGCGGCCGAGTCTGTGGCAGATCGGGGGCTATGCGGTGCTGGCTTTCATTTTCCTCGGCGGCATCACGGCGTTTCGGACGAGCCGGAAGCGGTTCCTCTTTTATGCCATGCTGCCCTTCATGGTGTCTGTGTTCCTCATCCGGCCGCGGGAGGGGCTCAAGGTGACTTTTCTGGATGTGGGGCAGGGCGACGGCTGTGTGCTTGAGCTGCCCGGGGGAGCCACCGTTCTGGTGGACAGCGGGTCCTCCACGGCCCGGGAGGTCGGGAGTTGGCGGACCCTTCCCTTCCTGAAATATGAGGGGATCAGAAGGCTGGATTATATTGTGGTGACCCACATGGACAGCGATCATTCCGGCGGTATTCGGGAGATCCTTCTGGCCATTCGGGACCGGCGGACGTCGCTGCGGGGAGGAACGGTGGTGCTGCCGTATCTGGAACACCCTTCGGAGGCGTGGACAAGTATGGCGGCGCTGGCGGAGGAGGCCGGGGCGAGGGTGCTGGCGGTGCAGGCGGGGGATGTGTTCATTTTCGGAAAAGGGGAAAATGAAACCACCCTGACTGTTCTGGGGCCTGACCCCGCTGTCGAGGGGGATCCGCCGGATGAGAATGCCCAGAGCGTGGTCCTGGGGCTTCATTACGGGTACTTCGACTGCCTGCTCACCGGCGATGTGCAGGGGGCGGGGGAGGAACAGCTGATGGAGCGCCTCAAGAAGGCCGGGGAGACCTACGATGTGCTCAAGGTTGCCCACCATGGGTCTCGGAATTCGACGCCGGCGGCTTTCCTGAGGCAGTGCAGGCCGACTGTCAGTGTCATTTCCTCGGGGAAAAACAATCTTTACGGGCATCCCTCGGAGGAGCTTCTTGAGAGGCTCCGGGATGCCGGCGCGGTGATCTGCCGCACGGACCGTCAGGGATCCGTGACGATCGAGACGGACGGCGATGTCTATACGGTGCAGACTTTTTTGGGTGACGGAGCCCCTGGGGCCCCGTAGTAGGAGAGTATCAGTATGAAATATCTTTGTGTCGGCATAGCCGTGATGGATATCCTGGCCAGACCTGTTTCCAACAAGGACAGCTGGGAGGAGAAGCAGCGGATCAGCGACATCAGCATCCAACCGGGCGGTGACGCCCTGAACCAGGCCATGCGCCTGGCGGATCTGGGTGAGGATGTCGGGATCGCCTGCGTGGTCGGCAATGACGAGAACGGCGCCATGCTGCTGAGTGCCATGAGGAACCGCGGCGTGGATACGTCGCTGGCCTCTCTGGATGAGCGGGAGGCGACCAGCACATCGGTGATCCTGATTAGCGAGGAGGGGGAACGGCATATTTTTTCAGCCGGCCACGCCCACGCGCTGATCGCCCGGGAACATCTGCCGCAGCACCTGCCGGCAGGCTGTCGTGCCGTATCCTTAGGGAGCCTTTTTTCCATGCCGTTACTGGAGGCGGACGGCCTGCTGGAAATCCTCAGGACTTACCGGCGCGAGGGCGCGCTGGTCTTTGCCGACCTGGCCAACGACAAACGCCATGCCGGCCTGGCCGGGATCCGGGACTTCCTGCCGGAAATCGATTATTTCCTGCCCAGTCTTTACGACGCCGCCGAACAGACCGGCTTTGAGACCGCCGAGGAGGCGGCCAGGGTCTACCGGGAGCTGGGCGCAGGCTGCGTGGTCATCAAGTGCGGCGCCAGGGGAGCCTATTATCTGGCCGACGGGGAATCCGGCTGGGCGGAGAGCCTGCCTGTCACTCCTTTGGACACTACCGGGGCGGGCGATGCCATGGTTTCATTTTTCATGAACAGGATCGTGGAGGGGGACACGCCGGGCGAAGCCGCCCGAAAGGCCTGCCGCACTGCCTCGCAGACAACCCTTTATCTGGGCGCTTCGGGCGGCAGGATCGAAAGGCTCTGAGGGGACAGGTCCTGCGTGTAAGTGAATATTTCTGGTGACAAACGGAGAAATTGTGGATATAATGAAATGTACACCATACTCTGTATCCGGGGGAGAAACGGAAAAGGAGTAAGCGTATCATATAGAGCAGATCTGTCTGGGGGTAGGACGGACTGCTTTGGGGAGAGGTCAGATATTAATAAGGAGGCGAACGATGGCAATTTGGAGAAGGGAAATAAAGGCGGAGCCTGCGGCACCGGCGGAGGAACCGGTCAAGAAGGAGGCGGAGGCCGTCAAAGAGGAGAAGGCGGACAGTAAGTCCGAGGAGCTTCTCACGATAGAGATGCCCGAGGAGGCGCCGGCACCGGCCCGCAGGCGGGACGATATTCAGGAAGCCATCTCACCGGAGGAGTACGCCAGGTTTGCCGAGCTGGCCTCCGAGAGGAAAAAACACCGCAAGAAGGAGGTCGTCGCGATTCGGATCTCACCGGAGACACTGGCTCTTGCCAAGGCGACCGGCAAGGGTTATACCGGCTTTCTGAGCCGCCTTCTGGACGAAGCGATCCGCGATCCGGAGATGGTCAAGCGCTGCCTGTGAGTATATGCCCCTGAAAAGGGGCATAAATCACCAATGATTCACTTATTTTATTAAATAATTTGTTGAAAATAGCATAAAAACTTTTATAATAAAGGTATAGGCGCTCATTTTCAGCAGGTTGTGAATCGGAGGTAATTCCATGGGCAAATTTGTTATGAAGCAGGCAAAGTCGGGCGGTTATAAATTTGATCTGAAGGCCACCAATGGACGGATTGTGGCTACGTCACAGATCTATAAGGCGGAGAAGTACTGCAGGAACGGCATCGCCAGCGTGGCGAAGAACGCGCCGGCTGCTGAGGTGGAGGACCAGACGGTGGAGGGCTTCGCAAAGCAGAAGCATCCCAAGTTCGAGATCTATCAGGACAAGGCCGGTGAGTTCCGATTCCGCCTGAAAGCCACCAATGGACAGATCATCGCGGTCAGCGAGGGCTACAAGACCATGAAGGCCTGCACGGACGGCGTCGCGTCGGTGAAGAAGAACGCGGTGGATGCTCAGGTGGTCGTGGAATAACAAAGCTGGGAATCAGCTCGAACTGGGAATCAGGGACGGTTCCTTTTCCCGCTTTTCGTAGAACGAAAAGTGGGAAAAGGAACCGTCCCTGATTCCCAGTTTTTCCCGGAATTTCGCAATTATTCAACATTTTCTCCTTGACACTGGTCGGTATTTATCATAGAATATCCTAGTGTTCCGCCCATGCCGCCGAAATCGTGTCTCCAAGGCTAAAGACGGAGCTTACGAGATAATGATCAGGTATATATAATAAGACGTTTATGGAGGTAGAGATTTGGCTAACATCAAATCTGCAAAGAAAAGAGTTCTGGTAAATGCCAAGAAGGCGGCGCGCAACAAGTCCATCAAGTCCGGTGTCAAGACTTCCGTCAAGAAGGTCGATGCCGCTATCGCAGCCGGCGATAAGGCCGCTGCTGTCGAGGCCCTGAAGAACCTTCAGAGCACCATGGGCAAGGCCACATCCAAGGGTGTTTACAAGAAGAACACCAACGCCAGAAAGATCTCCCGTATGGCTCAGGCCATCAACAAGATCGGCGAATAATCGGATGAGCGGGCATGGCCCCGCTGTTTAAGAGCAAAGAGTAAGAACCTTCCGACAGACCCAATCGGAAGGTTCTTTTGTTATCGTCACTTTTGGGAGAGAAGCCGTTTGGGAGGGAAGCCGATGCCTCGGCGAAGCACCCGCACTCCGATAAGGCTTTGGCATCTGTCATCGTCACTTTTGGGTGGTGAGCCGGCACCTTGGCGGAGAATCCGCACACCGATGAGGCTTTGCCGTCCGCCCTTCGCTCCGGAAATGTTACAGGGAGAAGCGCGCGATCATCATCTCCAGCGCTGTCTGGTCCTTCATGGCGCCGGTCTTCACGGCTTCATCCATGGAGACCGCGAAGGCCACGTGCTCCCGCAACTCCTTGATGCTGTAGCGCCGGGCGTTGCCCAGGGTCTTGCGGACGATGAAAGGCTTTAAGCCCAGCTTGTCCGCGATGATTGCCTCCGACATGCCCTGCTGGGAGAGCTCGAGAATCTTGAGCATCCTGTCGTACTCCCGGGAGATCAGGACAATCGCTCCCATGGGCTGCCGTTGGAGCGCCAGAAGATCGGCGTAGAGGGCGTAGGCCTTCTTTCTGTCCCGCCGCACAAGGGCGGAAATCATATCGAAGATCCGGTCCTCGACCTTGATGCAGATGACCGCGTCTATGTCTGACCGGGTCACCACGTCCATGTCCGGATGGGCTCCCAGGGCGTAGTTCACGATCTTGTCAAGCTCTGAGGCAATGGTGGTCATGTCCGTGCCGGTGCAGGCTATGATGTATCCCATGTTGTCTGCCGTGATCTTGAGTCCGTTCCGCTTTAATATGGAGGCCCCCCAGATCTTCAGGGTGTCCTCCTTCTGCTCCGTGAATTCGCAGACATAGGCCGCCTTGCTGACGGCCTTGTAGAGCCGGCCGCGTTTATCCACCTCCGCTTCCGAAAAAATGAGAACCGTGCTCTCGGGAAGGCTGCCCACATAGTCCGCCAGGCGGTCTGAGGCCCGCTTGAAAAGGCCGGTATCCTTGACCAGGATGAGGCGCCTTTCCGCAAAGAAGGGAAGGGTCTCGGCCAGGTCGATGATCTCGCCTTCGGTCACCTTGTCCCCCTCGAAGCGGGTAAAATTCATGGTATCGGTCTCCGGCACGATGGCGGCGGAGAGCTTCGCGGTAAAGCTGAGGCGGTTGTAGCTCTCCTGGCCGAAGAGAAGATAGATGTGTTCGAATGTATTGGTTTTGATGTCTTCATTTATCTTTTTCATGAGTCTATTTTACGATGGAACGATTTATGTTACAATATAAAATTGTAACTGCAAAGCCCGGGGGCGGGAGTGAACAGTTACACAGCACTCAGCTATCTAAATCTGAACAAGGAGCGTGCAAATTATGAAAATGAACCCCTTGATCGGCTCTGCGGCGGCCATCGCCATCAGCCTTTCCCTGGTTTGTTCACCTGTCATGGCAGCCGGTTCGGACTACTATCCCGAGAAGTCCCACGCGGACATGTCCTACGACGAGATGGTTTATGAAGGCATCGACACGACACAGCTCGACGCCTATATCAAGGATCTCAGCGCCCTGGCCGCCGGCGGGCAGCAGGACGATGCGAGGCTGGCCGAGCTCTACACAGCCATTGTGGGAGAGTTCGACCACTTTTTTACCCAGGAGGCCCTCTGCTACATTGCCCACGCCAAAGACGGGAACGACAAGGCAGTCTCCGATGAGTACGAGAAGATCCAGGAGACCCTGATCGACGCCAATGACAGGGCCAATGTGGTCCTCGCCGAAGTCTCCAGGACGACCCTCGCGCCGGCCCTGGAGGCCCTGATCGCGGAGGACGTCCGGGATGAGGAGCTGGCCGCGGAAATCATTCAGGACCTGAAGGAATACGAGCCGCTGACGGACCGGGAGAAGGAGATCGCATCCCGCCTGGCCTCCCTTCGGACCGAGTACAACGAGGCCTCTCTGGCCTCCTACACGGTGGAGGTGAACGGCAAGGTATGGACGACCGAGGCCTTCGAGGAGGATCCTCCCAGGGATGACGACGAGTACACCGCTGTGCAGAACGCGCTGAGCAGCGCCTTTAATGAGGCTGCCGCCGAGATCTATCTGGAGATGATCCCTCTTCTGGATGAGGAGGCAAGCCTCAGGGACTATGACAATTACGCCGACTATGTCAATGCGGAGGCCTACGACCGCGACTATTCGGCGGAGGAGCAGGAGAAGCTGGCGGAGGACGTCCGCACTTACCTGATGCCGCTGCTCGACGAAATCAGCCTCGCCCTCGACTTCGGCAGCTACCGCCGGCTGGACAGCAGGATTGCCGGCATGACAGGCGACGAGATGCTGGACATCATGGCTCCTTATGTCGGGAAAATACATCCGGCCCTCGAGGAGTCCTTCGAAGGCCTGCGGGCCCACAGTCTCTACGACCTGGAATCCAGCGACAAGAAGCTGGATACCGGCTTCACCATCGGGCTGGACGAATACGGGATGGCTTTCATTTTCAATTCGCCTTACGGGAGCTTCTCGGATATGAGCGGCGCTACCGTCCACGAATTTGGCCATTTCAACGAGGCCTGGCACTCGACGGTGCCCAGCTTCTGGCAGGCATCCCACCTGGATGTCTCTGAGATATCTTCCCAGGGACTTGAAACTCTCTTCCTGGAGTACGCGGAGGATATGTTCGGCGACAAGGAGGGGGCGGCCTACCGGGACGGCGTGATCTACAACCTTTGTTCCGCCGTCGTGACCTCCTGCCTGGTCAATGATTTTGAGACAAGGGTGCTGACCTCGGATGAGACCTGGACGAGGGACAGCCTGAACCAGCTCTTCTACGACCTGTGCGTCGAATACAACTACGGGCCGGAGTCGGTGGAGGAGTGCTACTGGTGGGCGGAGATACCGCACCTTTTTGAGAGTCCTCTCTACTACATGGCCTACGGCACATCTGCGCTCGGAGCCATGGACATCGCCTACGAGGCGTTGGAGGACAGAGACAAGGGCGTGGACAAGTATATGCGTCTTACGGCCCTCGCCTCCATGTATCCGCTGCGGGAGTCCCTTGAGAAGGCGGATGTGGAAGATATTTTTTCTGAAGGCGCGGTGGAACGCATCGCTGATGCCATGAGAGAAATGTTGGATTTACAGGCCCGACAGGGGAGGTACGCCCAACGAATTTATCTATATCTCGGAGTGATCCTGACAGCCATCGTCCTCATTGTGGTGGTCGCCATTGTCCTGATTCGGCGGGCGATACGCAAAAGCCGTGAGCGGCGGGAGAGAGCCCGCCGGGCAGCCATGCGGCAGGCGGAGAACCTCTACAACACTCCGGAAGCTGAACAGTTTTCTTACGGCTGGGGACAGGAACCGGGCGGCGACACCTTCTCGGATGAAGGTACTTATTTAAATGACGACACAGCCGCTTTCGCGGCCGGGCCGGAGGAACCGGCAGAAATACAGGATGTCCCTACGGGGCAGGATGGAGAATAAATGGACCAGAGCAAGATCCGCAACTTTTGTATTATCGCCCACATTGACCACGGCAAGTCCACCCTGGCGGACCGGATCATCGAGATGACCGGCCTTCTGACCCAGCGGGAGATGCAGGAGCAGGTCCTGGACAATATGGACCTGGAGCGGGAGAGGGGCATCACCATCAAGGCCCAGACCGTCCGCACCATCTACCGGGCCGACGACGGGGAGGAGTATATTTTCAACCTGATTGATACCCCCGGCCACGTCGACTTTAATTATGAAGTTTCCCGTTCCCTGGCCGCCTGCGACGGCGCTGTCCTGGTGGTGGACGCCACCCAGGGCGTGGAGGCCCAGACCCTGGGCAATGTCTACCTGGCCATGGACCATGACCTGGAGATCGTCTCGGTCATCAACAAGATCAACCTTCCCAGCGCCGATCCCGACGAGGTGGCCCAGGAGATCGAGGACATCGTCGGCGTCGAGGCCCTGGACGCGCCCAGGATCTCCGCCAAGACCGGTCTCAACGTCCACGACGTGCTGGAGGAGATCGTGCAGAAGCTGCCGTCTCCCGAGGGGGATCCGGAGGCGCCGCTCAAGGCCCTCATTTTCGACTCCCTCTATGACGCCTACCGCGGTGTCATCGTATTCTGCCGCGTGATGGACGGCACCATGAAGAAGGGGACCCGGGTCAAGATGATGGCCACGGGCGCCGTGTTCGAGGTCGTGGAGGTCGGCTACTTCGGCCCCGGCCGCTTCATCCCCTGCGAAGAACTGACCGCCGGCGAGGTCGGTTATATGACGGCTTCCATCAAGGAGATCCGCGATACCCGGGTCGGCGATACCATCACCACCGCCGACAGGCCCTGCGACGAGGCCCTGCCCGGCTACAAGGAGCCTCAGCCCATGGTCTACTGCGGCATCTACCCGGCGGACTCCGCCAGGTACCCGGACCTCCGGGATGCCCTGGAGAAGCTCCAGCTCAACGACGCCGCCCTCCAGTTCGAGCCCGAGACCAGCGTGGCGCTGGGCTTCGGCTTTCGCTGCGGCTTCCTGGGTCTTCTGCACCTGGATGTGATCACCCAGCGCCTCGAGCGTGAGTATGACCTGGACCTGGTCACCACTGCGCCCTCCGTTATCTACAAGATCTACAAGACGGACGGCACCATGATGGACCTGACCAACCCCTCCAACCTGCCCGATCCCTCCGAGATCGAATACATGGAGGAGCCCTACGTTCGGGCCGAGATCATGGTCACCACCGAGTATATCGGCTCCATCATGACCCTCTGCCAAGAGCGCCGGGGCATCTATGAGAGCACGGAGTATATCGAGACCACCCGCGCCATCCTCAAGTACCGTCTGCCGTTAAATGAAATCATTTACGATTTCTTCGACGCCCTGAAG
>CAMONF010000230.1 GCA_946620335.1 uncultured Clostridia bacterium | reverse complement strand
TTTCGTCAAGGAGAAATGAAGACACGGCCTGCTTTACAGTTCCTCGCGGGTGTATCCGAGGAAGCCTTCCCCGCGGATCTCCTGGGCATCCGTCAGGATCATGAAGGCGCGGGGATCTGTGTCGGCCACCAGCTCCCGGAGAATGACGGCCTGCTTCTTGGAGACCGCCACCAGAAGGACCGGACGCCCTTCCCGGGTATACATGCCGGTGCCTGGGAGGAGGGTGACGCCGCGGCTTAGATCTTTCATGATGCGCTGGGCGATTTCCTCATGGCGGCCGGAGACGATGAAGGCGGAGTAGGCGTTGCGGAAGCCGGAGGTGATGCCATCCGCGATCCTTCCGGTCAGCACGACGGAAATGATGGCATACATGGAGATCCGCACGCCGAAGATCCAGACCGACAGGAGGATGACTGCGCCGTCAAGGAGCTTCATGAGATTGGCGGTGCTCATGTGGGGCAGGGCCCTTTGAAGCAGGGCGCCGAGAGTATCGGTGCCGCCGGTCGTCGCCTTTCCCAGAAATACGAAGCCCAGCCCTGCGCCAATGACTGCGCCTCCGCAGACAGTCGTGAGAAAGAGGTCATTGCCCATAAGGGGATATTCCGGCACGACGAGGAGCCATAGGGAGAAGATGACGGAGGCCGCGAAGGTACGCCGCATGAAGCGCCAGCCCCGGATCCGGATGGCGGCCAGGATCAGCGGGATGTTGAGGACGGCGTTGGAGAGCCAGGTGGGAATACCGTCAGAGAAACCACCGGGAAGATCTTTCGGCAGGAAGGGGGCGGTGGCATATTTGATGATGATGGCTAGACCTGTGAAGCCGCCGGGGACCATTTTGGCCGGGGTGAAGCAGAGGTTGGCGGAGAGGGCCATGAGGAGGGTGCCTGTGAGGATGAAGAGGTAGTCTCTGCCGCGCTCGTAGCCTGCAGACATCTCGGCGGCGGCCAGGTCTGCTTTTATTTTTTTGAGTCTTGTTGTCATAATTGGCTCCTTTCGGGAACGGACGGCATCCGTGCCGGAGTGGGCTTCTGGCGGGGCGACACAGCAGCTGCGTTGTGCATGTCCGGTCATTCGCGAAAAAAAGCGGACACGTCCGTAAGGGAAGTGCCCGGTTTAATCATCGCGGATGGATTCTTTTGCTGTAAAACTAGTGGAGTGTTTTCATTTTAAAGAAGTTTGGATCGGCCGTCAAGCCGGCGCGTTGACGCGGCAGAGCGATGGACCGGTAACGGCTGCCCGGCTGAAAGGCACTTTCCGCAAGACGTTTTTTGGGGTATAATGGAGAAGCAAATTGCTGAAAGCGGGCTTAGCGTTATTGCCGCTTTCGGACATGAAATATATGCTTCAATCATGCCGTGAAGGAGGATATATGATTAAGATCTATGGAATGCCGACCTGCCCCTACTGCGACTATGTCCATGAGCAGATCAAGGGCCGGGAGGACGAGTTTACCTACATCAATATCGGCGAGAATATCCGCAATATGAGCGCATTTACCAGGCTCAGGGATACGAGTCCTGTCTTTGACCATTGCAAGGAGATTGGCGACGTCGGGATTCCGGCCTTTGTCTTTGAGGACGGCAGGATTTCCATCGACCCGGCGGATGCGGGGCTGATCGAGTACGGCTCGCCCAACGCCTGCTCCATCGAGGACCACAAGAAAGGGAGAAAAGGCTGCTGATAAAAATAAGGACCTGAGAGGAGAATGACATGAAGTATTACGTGAACGGTTCAGTCTACCGGGCTGGCGACGGCTCTGAGAAGTACCCGTTCAAGACCATCCAGGCTGCGGCCGATCTGGCTGTGGCCGGCGATGAGATTCTTGTATTCCCGGGCATTTACCGTGAGTATGTAAATCCGAAGAACGGCGGCAGAGCGGATGCCCGGATCACTTATCGCTCGGTGGAGCCCCTCAAGGCCATCATAACCGGCGCAGAATCCGTGAAGACCTGGCAGAGGGTCGAGGGAGCTGACGGCGTATATGTGGCCAGGATTCCCAACAGTGTTTTCGGAAATTACAACCCTTATACGACCCTGGTCTCCGGTGACTGGTTCATTGCCAGCTTCATCGCCCACACCGGCGAAGTCTATCTGAACCACAAATCCATGTACGAGGTCACGACCCTCGATGCGGTCCTGAACCCGGTTCCCAACAAGGCTTCCTGGGACAGAGATTTCACCTGCCATGTCTGGTATACGGAGCAGGATGAAGAGAAGGACGAGACGGTGATTTACGCCAACTTCCAGGGCGCGGATCCCAACGCTGAGGACGTGGAGATTTCTGTCCGTAAGGACTGCTTCCTGCCGGAAGCGGAGGGCATCTCCTACATCACGCTTTCCGGCTTCACTGTCCGGGAAGCAGCAACCCAGTGGGCTCCGCCGACTGCGTATCAGGACGGCATGATCGGCCCGCACTGGTCCAAGGGATGGATCATTGAGGACTGCGAAGTCTACGAGTCCAAGTGCTCCGGCATCTCCCTCGGCAAGTATCTCCAGCCAAATAACGACAACAAGTGGCTCAAGTGGAAATACAAGGACGGCACGCAGACCGAGCGTGACTGCATTTTACAGGCCTCCTACGAAGGGTGGGACAAGGAGCACATCGGCTCCCATATCGTGCGCAGGTGCCACATCCACGACTGCGGCCAGACCGGTATCGTGGGCCATCTGGGCGGCGTTTTCTCCCTGATCGAGGACAATCATATCCACCACATCTGCTTCAAGCAGAACCTGGCCGGCGCCGAGACCGGCGGCATCAAGATGCACGCCGCTATCGACGTCATCTACAGGCGGAACCATATCCACCACTGCCTCCGCGGAATCTGGCTGGATTGGCAGGCCCAGGGGACTCGGGTCACGCAGAACCTCTTCCACGACAACTGCATTCCCTTCCCGCTGACGGGGCTGAGTCAGGAGGACATGCGGGCGGTTTTCGGAAGCATGGGCGAGGATATTTTCGTCGAGGTCTCCCATGGCCCGACGCTGATCGACAACAACCTCCTCCTTTCCGACCGGTCCGTGAAGTGGGCGACCCAGGGCATCGCTCTGATCCACAACCTGATCGCCGGCTCCTTCGCGGCAGTGGGCATCGGAACGGACAACGGCGGCGTCAAGAAGCCTTCTGTCCGCTACACGCCTTACCATGAAGTCCATGGCACCCGGGTGGCAGGCTTCATGAGCATTCTCCACGGGGATGACCGCATTTACAACAACATCATCCTGCAGAAGAAGGATCTGGATCCAGTGAAAGCCTATCTGACCGAGATCGGGAAACAGAATCCCAACGGTTGGGATGACATGAACTTCGCCGCCGGTTCCGCCTGCTTCGATGAGTATCCCACGGAGGATGAGTGGAAGAAGCAGTTCGAGGGCTACTGCGGCATGGGTTCGGAGACCGAGTATCCCGACCGCTACTATGACCACCTTCCGGTCTGGATCGAGGGGAACCTCTACTGCAACGGCGCACCGGCCTGCGCGAAGGAAATAAACCCCGTGGCCGATGACCGCGAGGTCTCCATCGGCGTGGAGCAGCGGAAAGACGGCTGGTATCTGACCGGCAATCTCTACGACAGCCTGCCGGCTGCCTCTGTCCGTGTGATGTCCACGAAGAGTCTCGGCATGGCCTTCGAGCCCGAGCAGTATTATGAGAATCCGGACGGAACGCCCATCGTGTTCTCGACGGATTACTTTGGGAACGGGCGGGATGCCCGGACCATTCCCGGACCCTTCGCCGATGCGAAGGCGGCTGCGGAACGGCTTTTCTGATGAATTACGATCAGCGGACAGGGGAGTTTTTCTCCTGCCCGCTGAACTTTTATATGGCAGGAGTTACATCCTGCGTGTCATACATAAACTCACCGGGGCTGGAGAAAAACTCTGCATGATGTGAATAAAGCAGGCACTGCATGCGAAGCACCCTGTAGGACGTCCCAAAACTCAGCGCAGCTTGATGGACAGCCGGCAGAGCCTTTCCCGAAACAGGTGAGATGGGAAAGGAAAGGAGAAGGTACAGAATGAATTACACAGATCACTATCTGTCCCCGCTGGGGGACATCCTTCTCACGGCGGACGACGAAGGGCTTACAGGTCTTCATTTTACGGATGATGGGAAAGGGGTGGAAGATGAAGCTTCCGATATAAGGGAGAAAAGCAATCTTCCCGTCTTTCAGGAGACAGCCCGTTGGCTCGATCTCTACTTTTCGGGAAAAAATCCCGGCTTTACACCGCCGCTTCATCTGACGGCAACGCCTTTCCAAAGGCGGGTATGGGATATTCTGCTCGAAATCCCCTACGGACAGAACGTGACCTACGGAGAGATTGCCCGGCGGATGGAAGCGGAGGCTGGTTCGGGACGCGTGTCTGCGAGGGCAGTGGGCGGCGCAGCGGGAAAGAATCCGGTTCTGCTCATTGTCCCCTGTCACCGCGTGGTCGGCAGGGGCGGCAGGCTGACCGGCTACGCCGACGGGGTTTGGCGGAAGGAAAGTCTGCTGGCCCTGGAGGCACGGTAAAGGTAGAAGATTTGGCCCCAGGTGATCTGCCTTTCCCGCAATGTTATTGTTCCTGAAGATAAATAAACAAAATAACCAAATAATTCCGGAAATGTGCTATAATTATGGGCAGTTCATCTATATTTTCCGGGAGGGCAGAACAGTGTCGGACAGAAAGGACAGCTACATCAGCCGCACCAGCGGCCTCAAGGCGAAGGACTACATTGGATATGCCATGGTGGATACAGCGGGATGTCTTGTATTTGCCCTGGTCACCACCTTGCTGCAGAAATTCTACACGGATATCTTTCACCTGAGTCCGCTCTTCATCATGATCATGTTCATTGTGGCCAGAGTCTGGGACGGAATCAACGACCCCATCATGGGCCGGATCTGCGATACCGTCGAGCCTGGCAGGCACGGGCGTTACAGGAAGTGGATCCTCTACGCCGCCTTCCCGCTGACTCTCTCC
>CAMONF010000229.1 GCA_946620335.1 uncultured Clostridia bacterium | reverse complement strand
TTACGAAAATCTTCCGAAAGTATATGGGAATCACACCGGAAGTCCACCGAAAAGAAGGCAGGCGGCCAAGGCAGCAGTAAAACTGGGAATCAGGGACGGATTTTGAGACAGAGGGACGGTCCTGATTCCCAGTTTTACTGCTGCCTTGGCCGCCTGCCTTCTTTTCGGTGGACTTCCGGTGTGATTCCCATATACTTTCGGAAGATTTTCGTAAAATAGCTCTGTGAGGAGAAGTTCAGCAGTGAACTGACTTCCCCAATCCCGTAGTGGCCGCTGCCGATGAGGTAAGCGGCCTCCTGTATTTTCCGCTTGTAAATGAAGTCCGTCAGCGTGCTGCCGGTGACCTCTTTAAAATGCGCGCTGACGTAGGGCGCCGTAAAGCCAAGCGCCTCCGCGATCACTGAGGTGGAGAGCTTCTTATAAATATGTGCGGTGACATACCGGCTGATCTTCGTGCAGAGGTAATCATTTCCGGGGGCGTCCTGGAGCTTCGCGACCGCACCGGCATAATCCAGCATGAGGGCGTTGAAGGCCCGGCCCAGCTCCGACAGCGAGGTCGCCCGCATCAGGCTTTCGCGGTGGGTGTCGGCCATGGCGTTAAGCAGGTCGTGGTCTGCGCCTGCGGCAATGGCCACTCTGGAGGCCAACATGTTGGCGCCATACATATAGCTTCTTCTGAGCTCCAGATTTCTGGTGTGCTCATCCATGTTGGGGTCGTGATAGGGGACGGATTCGTTAAAGAAGATCCGCAGTTCCCGGACGCGTCCGTAATAGATCAGTGACAACAGTTCTTCTTCCATGACGGAACCCGAATCCTCATCCGGTATTTCATGGACTTCCGCCCTGGGAGCGGGGAAAAAGGGCGCCCATGTGAATTCGATCATGGGAACTGTGCTGGAAATGAGTCCATAGTACATGTTCTGCAGAAGAAGCAGGAGAGCAGAGAGCTGGGCGACGCTGATCTCGGGAATGCGCCCAGCCTGGCTCAGGAAAGTTTCGGCGTCGTTTTCCCGGCGGCCCAGGCGCCGCATGATCTCCCTGGCCTGCTTGCGGGTGCACTCGCCGGTGAAGGCCGGGCCGAGGAGGAGAAGACGGCGTTCAGCGATGTCTTCCGCCATCATATCAGAGAGCGTGGAACTGTGGTCGCCATCGCCCTCCGCAGCTTCGTCAGGGAGTGCGGCAGGGCGCTCAGCGTCGGTCTCCAAGGCCGCACCGGGCTGCTCAGCACGGCTTTTGGCATAGCTTTCATGCGGCCTGCCGGGAAGCCGCAGCCCGCCGAAGAAAAGCCCCTCGGGCGTCTCGGCGTACCAGATCTGCGGCAGGTCGGGCGGGAGAGAGGCGGCCAGGTACATAGGAAGGTTGTATTGCATTTTGGCAGCGTCCGCCTCGAACATCAGCCGGTCGCCCTCAAAGAGGGCCAGGGGGAGGCGGGTGGCCTGGGAGAAAAGCTCCAGGTAGCGGTTCTCATTTTCCATCGTGAGCTCCTTATATGCCTTCGGTGAAGGAAATTGAGGAAATACCCCTCTGCAGGGGCTTCTTTTTTTAGTTTGCCATAAAATCTTACCATGCGCAATAATATTATGGTATTTAAGAAAGGCCCTCTTCTCTATAATACAGACATAAAGTTAATTGCATCCTGTTCGGGCTTAAGAAGGAGGAAATTATGGGAACGAATGCAAATGAAAACAACGCGAAGGCCGCATCCGAGAAGCTGGGCTTTGCCCAGAAGGTCGGTGCCGGCCTTGGCGCCGGTATGCTCGGCATCCTGCTCGGCATGTCCGGTTACGACGGCATGCTCGCCGCCCAGCCCACTTCCGCCATCGTCATGATCCGCCTGCTCTTCTCCCTGATCCCCGCTGCACTGTATGTGCTGGTATACTTTGCATGCCACCTTTACACCCTTGACAAGATCAAGCCTGAGGTCCAGAGAGTGAATGCCGAAAGACGCGCCCAGGCCGCGGCAGCTGCTGAGAAAGAATCTGAGAACTAAATATAGTTAAGAAAGAGGCGCTTCTCTGCATGCGTTCGGAACCTTCAGGGGAGCGCTTTTTGCACCCAAAAGTGCCGGAAATGTCTGCTTTTGTATCAGAGGGGAGGAGGATGAGGGGCTGTCGTTCCCCTGAACCGGAAATGAACGCCTGCCCCTGCCGCCTGCTAATCAGAAAGGAAGGAAAAAATCATGTCAAATCAGCTCTACAACCCCGATCACGATCCTTACTTCAGCGAGCCTTATCTTGATGTTGAAGAGTGGCGCGATACGCCCGTCCGGCACTATTATGTGCACGGTGGTTTTAAGGGGACCGATATCGACGGCGCCAATGAAGTCCGGTTCTGTTTTTATTTCCCTGAGAAGGATAAATACGAGGGGAGGTTCTTCCAGTATGTATCCCCCGCACCGGAGGACGAGCATGAGAGCGAGCACCTCAAGGGAGCGGATGATAAGATTTCCTTCTGCCTGACCCACGGCGCTTACTACGTAGTCTCCAACCAGGGCGGCTTCGTGGTCGGACATGACCCTTCAAGACTGTATAAGGCCAGCTCTGCTTCCGCGCAGCTGAGCCGGAAGATCGCGAAGAAGCTGTATGGGACGGAAGAAAGACCATTTGGCTACATTTTCGGCGGCAGCGGCGGTTCCTTCAAGACCATGGGCGCCATGGAGGCGACCGAGGGAATCTGGGACGGCGCGGTGCCCTATGTCATGGCCAACCCGATGGCGGTGCCCAACGTATTCGCCTCCCGCATGCATGCCGTGAGGCTGCTCGGGGAGGAGGGGCTTGAGCGGGTGACCGCAGCCATGGAACCGGGCGGATCCGGCGATATCTATGAGGGACTTGATGACCTGCAGCGGGTAGCACTCAAGGAAGCCTCCATGATGGGCTTCCCGGACAGGGCCTGGTTCTGCCACCCCTTCATGGGTGACGGCGCGCTCATGGTGTTGGTGCCGACGGTCTACGCCATGTTCCCGTATTATTTTACGGATTTCTGGACCAAAGAAGGCTACGAGGGAGTCGATCCCAACGGCGATGCGGCGCGTGACCGCATGCAGCATGTGACGACCGTTGCGGATATTATATATGAAGAGAAGAAGCCTGCCGCGGATGGCGAGGAGTTCACGAGCGTGGACAACAGCTGGGTCAATACCATGCTGGGCGGCGAGCCTCTTCCGAAGATCGTCATGAAGGACCTGGTGCCGGAAGGCGCCTACCAGTTCCACTGCCGTCTGCGCGTGCTCTCCGGCGAGTGCAAGGGCGCTGAAATCAATATTGATACCATCGACGGCGCCGTCCTCACGCTCCATCCGGAGAACAACGGCGCGGAAAATAAAAACCCCTTCAAGGCCCTCAAGGTCGGCGACCAGATCATGGTGGACAACTCCGACGCCATCGCCATGCAGTTCTTCCACCGCCACCAGATTCCGGATGCCAGCTACAAGGTGTACGACCAGTTCCGCGATGCAGAGGGAAAACCGATTCCCGCCCAGCTGCCCATGCTGGTCTCTCCCTTCATCGCGACCAGCGGTGCAGGCATCCTGATTGACGGCAATATTCATGGCAAAGTGATCGGACTCTGCTCTGTACTGGATGAGAGCGCCTGCCCGTGGCATGGAGACTGGTATAAGGGAGCCGTCGCTCGGCACGGAAAAGCGGATGATTTCCGCCTCTACTATCACGACAACAGCATTCATGATGACAGAACGACGCTGGAGGACAAGCAGCACCAGGTCGATTACCTCGGCACCCTTCACCAGGCCCTCCTGGACGTGGCCGCCTGGGCGGAGAAGGGCATCGAGCCTCTTCCGACCATGAACTACAAGTTCGAGGAAGGCCAGATCACACTGCCGGTCCACGCTGCTGACCGCGGCGGTATGCAGCCCGTGCCCTTCGCCTGCGTCAAGGGCGCTGCAGACGCTTCCTTCGGCAAAGTCGCGGAAGCCGCCGTCGGCGAGCCGGTCAAGTTCGAGGCCGTCATCGAGATGCCGCCTCATGCCGGCTCCGTCACCGGCGCTGCCTGGGATTACGAGCGCACCAACGACTGGTCCCATGAGGAGGAGCTCCTGCCTCAGGCGGACGGGACGGTGAAGGTGGTTTCCACACATGTCTTCACCAAGCCGGGTGTCTACTATCCCTGCCTCAAGGTCCGCAGCAACCGCAAGGGGGACGCGGCGGATATCTTTACCCAGTGCAAGAACCTTGATCGTGTGAAGGTGATCGTGCGCTGAAAGTGAAAACTGGGAATCAGGGACGGATTTTGAGACAGAGGGACGGTCCTTTTTATGCAAAATCTTCGATTTTGCGTAAAAAAGACAGTCGCTCTGTCTCAAAATCCGACCCTGATTATCTCTCTTCGCTTCACTACCACGCTCTCCTTCACTCCATCCA
>CAMONF010000228.1 GCA_946620335.1 uncultured Clostridia bacterium | reverse complement strand
TGCCGAAGGAGTTCAAAGGCGCCAAGCGGTCCCTCATGCAGCCGGTGGGCGGCGCCCGGAAGGGCGTCATCCGGACGGCTGATTTCTTCATGGACAGGCTGGGTTGTCCCGACGGGGAGCTTGACGCGGACGGCTGGCTTACGGTCCCGGAAGCATCTCTCGCTGAAGCAGTGGACGGCGCTGTATTTTTTGACAACTTCGGAGAATTCACGGCCATTCGGGCCAAAGTCGGTACTTACCCGGCGGACATCCGCCGGAAAAAGCTGGCAGGACAACTCCTCCTCATGGCGCAGGCGGGCCAGTACAATTATACCCGGTGCCTGGGGCACGGCGAGAAGGCGGCCGCCCAGCTGGCAGTGTTTGAATTTGTAAAGAGCGCTTCGGCGGTGATCTTCCTCCTGAACGAGGTCTACCAGCCCTACTATAAGTGGTCCTTCCGGGCCATGCGGGCCCTGACGAAGCTGGCCATCGAGGCCGAGCTTCTGGAATACCTGATCACCACGGACAACGAGCCGGGCACGGCGGAGGAAAAGTACGACGTAATCGAGGGCATCGCCGCGGACGTGATCGACGAGCTGATCGACCAGGGCCTCACCAAGGCCAATTGCGGTGACCTGGAGAAGCACGCCTACTCGGTAAATGACGGCATCGAAGACGCCGGAATCAGGAACAGGCATATCCTGGCGGCGGTGTGAATATTTGGAAGGAATCGGATATCTCCCGCAAAGCTGCCGCACCTCTCCTGTGGCGGACCAGCCGGAGCGGAATTGATATTTTAGGAAGGAATCCGACATCTCCCGCAAAGCTGCCGTACCTCTCCTGTGGCGGACCCGCCGGGACGTAATTGAACAGCCAACGGAGATGCGGTGAAGCGGGCTCTGATACTTTGCCTCATGAATGATGCCTGGAAGGAGAAAAACACTATTGAAAATACATGGACTACAGAAAATGACCCTCCTGGACTTCCCCGGCCGGGTCGCCTGCACGGTCTTTCTGGGCCAGTGCGATTTCCGCTGTCCCTTCTGCCACAACTTTGAGCTTGTGGACGGGTCGGCGCCGGCGGTCATGGATGAGGAGGAGCTGCTTTCATTTCTCAGAAAGCGGCGGGGGCTTTTGGACGGTGTGGCCATCACGGGCGGCGAACCCTGCCTCCACAAGAGGCTGCCGGACCTTCTCAGGGAAATCCGTGGGCTGGGCTTTGCCGTCAAGCTGGACACCAACGGCAACCATCCGGCCATCTTGAGCCAGGTCCTTCAGGAAGGCCTGGTCGACTACGTGGCCATGGACATAAAGAACAGCCCTGCCAAGTACGCTGTGACCATCGGCCTTCCGCAGATCGACCTGTCGGCCATCCGGGAGAGCATCCGCCTCATCAAAGGCAGCGGCATTTCCTACGAGTTCCGCACCACCGTGGTGGATGAGCTCCATGAGGCAGCGGATTTTGAGGAGGTCGGGCGGATGATCGAGGGCGCGGAGGCCTTCTTCCTCCAGTGCTTCACCGACCGGGATTCCGTTCCCTATGGGAACCTCCACGCCCCGTCCAAAGAAAAGCTGGAGGCCTGCGCGGAGATGGTGCGGCCTTTCGTGAAGCAGGTCGACCTGCGAGGCGTGTAAAGCAAGAAACTGACTTCAGGAGTGAGAAATGAAAACAAAGGTATATATTGACGGCCAGGCCGGCACCACCGGCCTGCAGATCTATGAGCGGATCGGCTCCCGGGATGACCTGGCGCTTCTCCGCATCGATGAGGACAAGCGGCATGACACGGAGGAGAGAAGAAAGTTCCTGAACGGGGCGGACATCGTCTTCCTCTGCTTGCCGGACGAAGGCGCCCGCGAGGCGGTCTCCCTGATCGAAAATCCGGACGTCCGGGTGATTGACGCCTCCACGGCCCACAGGACCAATGACGCCTGGACATATGGCTTCCCCGAACTGTCTCCCGAGCAGCGGCAGGCCATCGCCGTGAGCCACCGGGTCGCGAATCCCGGATGCCATGCGACGGGGTTCATTTCCGCGGCGGCGCCGCTGGTAAAAATGGGAATCGTGCCGGCGGACTATCCGCTGACCTGCTACTCCCTGACCGGTTATTCGGGCGGCGGCAAGAAGATGATCGCCCAGTATGAGGCGCCGGACCGGGCGGAGGAGCTCTCAGCGCCGGGCATTTACGGCCTTACCTTAAAGCACAAGCATATTCCGGAGATGCAGAAGGCGGCTGGGCTCGCCTATCCGCCGGTCTTCATGCCGGTGGTGGACGACTACTACAAGGGCATGGCCACGACCATCATGCTTCACAACCGCCTGCTTCCCGGCGCGCCGACAGCGGAGGAAATCTGCGCTCGGCTCGCGGATTACTATAAGAACGAACACTTCGTGACAGTGCTGCCCTATGAGGCGGCCCGAAAGACTGTCTACGCCAATGCGCTGGCAGGGACCAACCATCTTCAGCTCATCGTCTGCGGCTACGAGGACCAGACGACCGTGACCGCCCTCTTCGACAATCTGGGCAAGGGAGCCTCCGGCGCGGCGGTCCAGAACATGAACATTATGCTGGGCCTTGACGAGCGGACAGGCCTCGAATGACAGCTGACGCCGTCCCTGGAGGATGAGGAGAGAGTATGAGCAGCAACAAGGTGAATGGCATCATTTTCATAGTATGCGGAATTATATGGGTCCTGCTTGGCTTCAGGCAGTTCAAGGAGAAGGGGTCTGTGCCCATGACGGCGCTCTTTGTGCTGGTGGGCCTCAGCTTCGCCTGGAACGGCGTCCGGTATTTTCTGCGGGATGGGAAATGAAGACAGACGCGGATCGTCAATGAAATAAGGAAAGCGCTCTACGGGAACAGCGGAGAGCGGGATGGGAAGGCCCCTCGGCGGACCGGCTTCGGCCGGCGCTGCCGCAGGGGTCTTTTTGCGGCAGAATCCCGGGCAAGCGCTGCGGGGAGGCGGGAAGGAGTGCTTCCCGTATGCCCGGCAGCCTCCTGCGGCCGATCGGAGCCATGTCCGTTTTGAACTGTTTCAGGAAAATTCATTAAAATTCATGGACAGCATGAAGGTGCCAAAACGGCGGTTAGTTGTAACAAATAGCGGGCTTTTTGGATCCTGCTTTTGGTAAAAATAACAAATCGATATTTAAATATCTATACAATTTCTGATTCAAAATCAAGGGAAAACACTGCCTGAAAGTGATGAATTGTCTGTAAAAATCTTTAGAAACAGGAGAAAGCAGGCTCCTTGTTGGAAAATATGGCAGATGGCCGGGTGAGTTAGTTGTAATTATTTCACAAAATTGGATGATACCGAATATTCGAAGTATTTGGATATCGATTTTGTGATATAAATATAGGAGTAGGATTTGCCTCCTAAGGGTATATTCTGCACTTTTTTGGTACTATTGCATACGGACAGAGAAAAAAATTGTATCTGCTGTATAACAAGAAACGCGAAAGGACAGGTGAACATGGCTAAACTGAGTGAAAGTGCTGCGATGAAGATCACTGAGATCTGCGATCGCTACAAGGACGAGAAAACGCCCTTGATGATGATCCTGAGTGATATTCAGAATGAGTACGGCTACATTCCGCTGGAAGTCCAGGAGCTGGTCTCCAAGAAGACCGGTATTTCTGTGGCGGAAATTTATGGAGTGGTGACCTTCTACTCCTTCTTCTCTCTGGAGCCCAAGGGCAAGTATATTATCGGCTGCTGCCTCGGAACAGCATGCTACGTCAAGGGAGCCCAGCAGGTCATTGACAAGTTCTCTGAGATCCTGAAGATCAAGCCCGGCCAGACAACGGCGGACGGACTCT
>CAMONF010000227.1 GCA_946620335.1 uncultured Clostridia bacterium | reverse complement strand
TCCTTGGGCTCGACGTCGTTCATGAGCTTGCCGTCGATCTTGAACTCGCCGCCGGTGATGTCTTCAAGACCAGCGATCATACGAAGGGTGGTGGACTTGCCGCAACCAGACGGTCCGACGAAGATGATGAATTCCTTGTCAGCGATCTCAAGGTTGAAGTCCTTAACGGCCTTAAAGCCATTCGGGTAAGTCTTGTCAATGTGCTGCAGAGAAAGAGATGCCATTTTGTTTTCCTCCTGATATAATATAAAACTTACCGCCGCAGCGGCCGTTTTCCTTCTTTACAATGGACAGTATACCCAAAGGTCCGTCTTTTTGGTATGGATAATCTGACGAAGAAAACGTCTCTTTCCTGTCAAATTGACGAAAGGGCGCCGCGGCTTTGTGAGATATGACAAAGGCCTTGGTCAACCTGACGAACAGGGGTCCTGCCCCATCAAATCCGCCGGATGGTCCGCAGACCTTCACGGGTGGGTCTTTCTGCCCCCATTCCGCACGCCGGATGCTCCGCAGACCTTCACTTGCGGACGCTTCTGCCACATACCCCACGCCGGATATGATTTCTTCCTTATCAGAACCGCCGGATGGCATCCTCCGAGTCATCCTGGGCCGCGCTGACGGATTTTATTTCCACGTCATACCCGCCGGGGCCGGCCTCGATGTGGACCGTGTCGCCGGCGCGGTGTCCCAGCAGGGCCTTTCCGAAGGGCGATTCGATGGAAATGTAACCCGCAAGCGAGTCCCCCCGGATGCTGGTCACGATGCGGAAGGTCTCCGTCTCGTCATCCTCCGGGAAATATACCTCCACCAGCTTGTTGAGGCCGACGCTGTCATCGTCGCTCTCGTCGTCGATGATGATGGCCGTCTTCAGCATCCTGTCCAGATAGCCGATCCGGCTCTCGTTCTGGTTCTTCTCCCGCTTGGCGGCATAGTATTCAAAGTTCTCGGACAGGTCCCCCTGGGCCCTGGCCTCCTTGACGGCCTCGATGAGCTCCGGCCGCAGCACCAGCTTCCTGTGCTCGATCTCGGCCTCGATCTTGGCCACGTCGCTCCTTGTGAGCTTTTCCCGCATGTTACTCTCCTATTCTGACCCGGCTCAGTCCTCCTCGAGGACCTGCAGTTCCAGGTAGTCGAACTCGATTTCTTCTATAAATGAGTCCTGGTTGAAGCGCACCTTCTTCGTCCGCTTGAAGTCCCGGATGTTGGCTTCCAGCCAGATGGGGACGCTCAGGTCGAACTCACGGCAGACCGCCTCGAGGGCGTGAAAGACCTTGTGGGTCCGGGTCTCGCCCGTCATGTCCTCCACCACGGTATCCCGGAGGAGATGGTTATGTTTCCAGATCTTGCCCCAGATGCGCATGCTTCTCTTCCTTTATCAGTCTCTTTTCAGTCTGTACTGCTCAATCAGTCCCAGAATGATCCCGATGGCGTCCGCCTGGCTGGAGGCAGCCATGGCATCCACATAGGTCTGCCGTTCCCGGTAAAGCTTCTCCACGCCCGCGACCAGCTTCTCCGTGGTCAGGTCCTCCTCCTCGATGACCAGGGAGTAACCCTGCTCCTCAAAGCTCCTGGCGTTCAGGATCTGGTCGCCGCGGCTGGCCTTCCTGGACAGGGGGATCAGGAGGTTGGGCTTGTGCAGGGCCAGAAGCTCGCAGATGGCGTTGGCGCCCGCCCGGGAAATGACAACATCCGCCATGGCGAAGAGGTCAGGCAGCTCCTCGGAAATGTACTCATACTGCCGGTAGCCCTCCGTCCCCGCAAGGCCCTCGTCCAGCTTTCCCTTGCCGCAGAGATGGACCACATCCCATTTTTCGAGAAGCTGCGGCAGGGCAGCCCGGACCGCGTCGTTGACCGGTGTCGCGCCCAAAGATCCGCCGATGACCATGATGACCGGCTTCTCACCGGTCAGGCCGGTAAAGGCAAAGCCCGCTTCGCGGTTTCCCTTCATGAGCTCCTCCCGGATGGGCGTGCCTGTGAGCACAGCCTTGTCGGACTTCATCATGCTCACGGTCTCGGGGAAATTGCAGCAGATCTTTGTCGCCATGGGCTTGCAGAGCTTGTTGGCCAGGCCCGGCGTCATATCCGACTCGTGGGAGATGACCGGGATTTTCCTGCTGAAGGCAGCACGGACGACCGGAACGGCCACGAAGCCGCCCTTGGAGAAAACGATGTCGGGTCTTATTTCCTTCATGAGCCGCCCGGCTTCCACGATGCCCTTCAGGACGCGGAAGGGGTCGGAGAGATTCTTCAGCGAGGCATACCTGCGGAACTTGCCCGTGGAGATTCCATAGTAGGGAATGCCCAGCTTCTCGACGAGCCCCCGCTCCATGCCCTCGTAGGAGCCGATGTAGCTGACCTCGTAACCCAGCTCGCGAAGGTGGGGAATCAGGGCTATATTGGGGGTGACGTGGCCCGCGGTACCGCCGCCGGTCAGGACGATTTTTTTCATTTTAATCCTCTTTTCCCCTCCGGCATGGTATACTGGAGGTAGATGAAATACTTCCGGGTGAACACGGAAAGCCGTCCCAAAGCAGACGGCACATACCCAACTATATTAGACCATTTTTCCCGATTTTGCAACCGGAAGAGTAAGGAGGCCGTGTATGAAGCTGACTTTTATAGGCGCCGACCATGAGGTCACGGGCAGCTGCCACCTGCTCGAGGCTGCCGGGTTCAACATCCTCGTCGATTACGGCATGGAACAGGGGGAGGATGTCTTTGAGAACGTTCCCCTGCCCGTAGCTCCCGCGGACATCGATTTTGTTCTCCTCACCCACGCCCACATCGACCACTCGGGCCTCATCCCGCTCCTGGCCGCCAGGGGCTTCTCCGGCCGGATCCTGGCCACCAAGGCCACCTGCGACCTCTGCCGGATCATGCTCCTCGACTCCGCCCACATCCAGGAGTTTGAAGCCGAATGGCGCAACCGCAAGGGCCAGCGCGAAGGCCGGGAACCCTATGTGCCTCTCTACACCACGGAGGACGCCGAGCGGGCCCTGACCCTCTTCGAGTCCTACGACTACGGAAATATCTGCGAGGTGGCGCCGGGCATCAAGGTCCGTTTCACGGACGTCGGCCATCTCCTTGGCTCCTCCGCCATAGAGGTATGGGCCGAGGAGGAGGGGAAGACCCGGAAGATCGTCTTCTCGGGTGACCTCGGAAATACAGACCAGCCCATTCTCCGGGATCCGGAATACGTGGAGGAAGCCGACTATGTTCTGATCGAATCCACCTACGGCGACCGCAGCCACGGCGGGCGGATCGACTACGTGCCTGCCCTGGCCTCCGTCATCCAGAGGACCTTCGACCGGGGCGGCAACGTCGTCATCCCCTCCTTCGCCGTCGGCAGGACCCAGGAAATGCTCTATTTCATCCGCCAGATCAAGGAGCAGGGTCTCGTTTCCGGCCATGACGGCTTCGAGGTCTACGTGGACAGCCCGCTGGCCATCAGCGCCACCACCATCTTCGGTCAAAACTACATGGATTGCTACGACGAGGAGGCCCAGGAGCTGATTTCCCGAGGCATCAACCCCCTCGATTTCCCGGGGCTCAGAACAGCCACCAGCGCCGATGAATCCAAGGCCATCAACTTTGACAAGCGGCCCAAGGTCATCATCTCCGCCTCCGGCATGTGCGAGGCGGGCCGGATCAAGCACCATTTAAAGCACAATCTCTGGCGTGAGGAGAGCACCATCCTCTTCGTCGGCTACCAGTCGGTGGGCACCCTGGGCCGTGCCATCGTGGACGGGGCAAAGCAGGTGAGCCTCTTCGGCGAGAAGATCGCCGTCAACGCCGAGGTCACCGTCCTGCCGGGAGTTTCCGGCCATGCGGACCGGGAAGGTCTCCTGGCATGGGCTGCCGGCTTCAAGGAGAAGCCCCGGAGATGCTTCGTCGTCCACGGCGAGGACGAGGTGACTACCCTCTTCGCCCAGAGCCTCCGGGAGGAGCTGGGCTGGCAGGCCGTCGCGCCATACTCAGGCACCCAGTATGACCTCCTGACCGGAAAATGCCTCTTCGAGGCCTCCCCGGTCCCCATCGCGAAGAAAGAGCCGGCATCCGGCAAGACGTCTTCCGGCCAGAAGGCCACGCCTTACACGCGTCTCGAGAATGCCCTCGACCGTCTCGCCGCCCTGGTACGGGCCAGCCGCCACCTGGCCAACAAGGACATGGGCAAGCTGGCAGACCAGATCCTCGGCATCGTGGACAAGTGGGAGCGAAAATAATTTTCTTTGAAAAGTGGAAATCAGGGACGGTTCCTTTTCCCGGTTTTCTTCGAAAACCGGGAAAAGGAACCGTCCCTGATTCCCACTTACCCCTATTCAGTCAGTTCCTTCTCAGGCCCTTGCCGCTGCCTGCTCTTTGGCCGCCGTGAGGGCCTTGGCCAGCTGGTCCGGGCAGGATGTCCCGCGGCCGCGGCAGTTGACGCCCTTCAGGCGCCTTATGACTTCATCCACCGGCATACCCTCCACCAGGAGGGAGACACCCTGGGTGTTGCCGTTGCAGCCGCCGTTAAAATACACGTTCCTGACCTTGTCGTCCTCGATCTCGAAGGAGATCATGCGGGCGCATACGCCCCTTGTCTGATAATTGTACTGCATATTTTCTCCTGTCACAGGAGTCCCACCGGGAGGCTCCTTATCTTTATCCTGTAGACTGTCTTCATTTAAAAGAAGGCGCCGGTCCTGCCGGCGCTGTCCTTCCTGTCAAATTAACTATATAAGCCAAAGAGCCGAGCCTTGTCAAGCACAAACTGAGCCTTTTGGAGCGACTTTATACTTATTTAATCCGGGACCGGCGGCCGGGCCGGGGAAGGCTCTGCCATGGATCATCCATCCGGCGCCGCTCACGCAGGCAGCTTCTCTTTCCGCTCACTCCCGCCGCACGCCGTCCTCCCGCTCGCTCCGTCTGACGATGGTAAGCTCCTTGACGTAGAGGAGCAGTGCCAGCAGAAAGCCGGCCGCGAGCCCGCCAAGGTGGGCTTCATTGGCGATGCCCTCGGAGGCGAAGCCAAAGTAGACGGAGAAGGCCAGCATGACCAGGAGCTGCCGCAGGGACAGGCCTCTGATCCGGCCGCGGTGGCGCAGGAGCACCAGCAGCACGCCGCCCATGACAGCGAAGACCGCGCCAGAGGCGCCCACCGAAACGATATCCTCGCCTCTGCCCAGCATAAAGGCCAGTTCGACCAGGTTGCCGGCCAGCCCGCCAAGGATGTAGAGAATGGCAAATTTCACGTGGCCCAGGAGCCTCTCCAGCACCTCCCCCAGGACGTAGAGGAGCAGCATATTGTTGAGCAGATGGCGGATCCCCGAGTGGAGGAACATGGCGGTGATGAGCCGCCAGTATTCGCCGCCCAGGACCAGCGAAGGCACCTGCCCGCCTGCCCGCCGCAGGACCTCCGCGTCCCCGGTCGGGCCGAAAAAGATCTCTGCCAGGATAAAAGCTGCTATGTTGATGACGATCAGTGCGATCGTGACGATTGGTCTGCGTTCTCTCATTGACGCCTCCTCGAAAAAAGATGCTATTGCGCGCCTGCAGGTCTTCTTTGCGTTCCCCCTGCAGCGCCATTCACCTTAAAAAGCCTGCCCGAGGACACTTATTGTCCTCAACCGGTCCCAAACAGGATCTCCCCTTTGAAAAGCGCGCCCGGCCGAATATGGCCGGGCGCGTAAGCATCTTACAGGGGTATTACTCTCTCCTCAGAGCCTCGATGGGATCCAGGTTGGCCGCCTTGACCGACGGCAGGAGCCCGAAGACGATGCCGATCACCATGGAAAAGCCCACGGCCAGAATGATGGCCGGAACGGAAATGGCCACCGGCGTCTGGGACACCCGGGAGATGACCTGGGACAGGGCGATGCCGGAAATGACACCCAATATGCCGCCCAGGCTGGTCAGGACCGCCGACTCCGTCAGGAACTGGGCCAGGATCCGGCCTTTGCGGGCCCCAAGGGCCTTCTTGAGGCCGATCTCGCTGGTACGCTCCGTGACCGACACCAGCATGATGTTCATGACGCCGATGCCGCCGACCAGGAGGGCGATGCTGGCGATCCACAGAAGCATGTTGTTGGTGGAGGAAGCCAGCTGCTGCTGGTTCCTGGCCACCTCCAGGATGTCCTCCGCCTTGTACTTGAGACCTTCGGCTGCCGTCGAGAGGACGGAGCCGTTCATGACTTCGGCCACCTTGCGGCCCACATTGCTCATGTCCTCGGTCTCGGTGGCCCGGGCGATGCAGTTCTCCGGCTCATCGTAGCAGTAGACGATCGGCCAGGCCGAAAGCGGCATGAAGACCTGTCCGTACTCCTCCTGGTGGTAGTTCATGTAGTCGGAGAAAGAATTGATGACCGGCTGGAAATTGTCCGCCTTCCGGATCAGGCCGACCACCGTAAAGGGCTCGCCCCGGACTTCCACCGTGCTGCCCAC
>CAMONF010000226.1 GCA_946620335.1 uncultured Clostridia bacterium | reverse complement strand
GTACCGGTCGATCAGGCGCAGGAATCCAACCCCTGACTCCACCAGCGTGGCTGCCACCGAGACGCCCAGGGCCCCGAAACCCATGCCGAAGACCCGGCCCTTCTTCAGTTTCTCCTGGCCTTCTTTACCGATGGGATAAAAGATCTCCTGTCTGTGATACCTTCCGACTTGCATGTTGTCCTTCTTTCTACTGCAAACGCAGGGAAACCGTCGATGGCTTCCCTGCGCTCATTTTATCACATTTTCTCAGCCTGTTCCAAGCCTTCCCAGCCTTTGGGCGAGACTTACTGTTCGTCCGTGATGCACGGATTCAGGCGGATGTCCTCCATGGTCTCCTGGAAGTCGGAGCCGAGGAAGTATTTCTCCGGAACGTTCGGATTGGGCTTGCCCGCGGCCAGAGCCTCAATGCCTGCCTTGACCTTCTCAGGCCGTGCCGGCAGTTCGTGGATCCTTACGCCTGTCGCGTTGTTGATGGCGTTGATGACTGCCATGTGGTCTCCGGACTGGAATGCCTCGGATCCGCCGGAGGAACCGAACGGGTTGGTGTCTCTCGGCGTGCACATGTGGATCAGCTCGATGTTGTCCGGCAGCATGTTGGCTGTCGCGATGCCCATGCCGGCCAGGTTGTTCTGCTTCTTGACGTCATCGTAGTCCTCATACAGGGCGTAGCCGATGGAGTGGGCGATGCCGCCGTAAGCCTGTCCGTCCAGGCAGACCGGGTTGCCGATGACACCGACGTCATCGACGCCGACGAATCTGTCTACGGTCGTCTTGCCTGTCTTCATGTCTACGCTGACAACAGCCAGGTACAGGGAGTAGGTGAAGGCCGGTGTCGGTTCGCCTACGCCGGTATCCGGGTTCAGGTCGGACAGGGTATCGTCATCGGAGTTGGTGTACTGGGCATCGTATCTTGTCGGGATACCCTCGGCGACCATCTCCTCATATGTTCTGTAGGTGCCGTCCGGCTTTCTCATGGCGTTCTTCAGCTTTTCCACTGCCAGGACCGTAGCCTTGGAGTTCATGTAGTGCTGACGGGAAGACGCGGAGGATCCGGAGTCGACGCCGTAGATGCTGTCGTTCTGGCGGAGGATGATGTCATCTGCCGTAACGCCGAATTCCTTCAGCGCTTCCAGGGTGATGACCAGGGAACCGGCGTCGCCGCCCTGTCCGACATCCTGCCATGTGTCGTATTTGATGAACTTGCCGCCCGGAGCCAGCTCGATACCCAGTGTGCACTGGTCAGCCGCGCCCTCGGTGACGTTGTAGCCGCCCCACGCGACGCCGACGCCCTTCTTGACGTCTTCATGCTCCGCGTTCCATGCGGCGACGTTGGCCTTCTCTCCTTCGTAGCTCGGACGGAGCCGGTTCATCATGCTTTCCATCGGGTATTCTCTGAAGGGCTTGCAGGTGACGTTCAGATCTCCCGGACGGGCAACGTTGATGTAACGGAATTCGAGGGGATCCATGCCGATCTTCTCCGCCATCATGTCCCTCATCGCCTTGGAGCAGGTGTAGGACTGGGGAGAACCGTAGCCTCTGTAGGCTGTTCCGTAGTTGTGGTTGGTCGCCGCTACTCTGGCCAGGCCCTTGACGTTAGGTACGTTGTAGGGGAAGTAGGTGAATCTGGCCGGTCTCCAGGTCAGGTCGTCACCCAGCTCGTTGTAGGAGCCGTGGTCCAGACCGAAGTCCCATTCAGCCGCGATGATCTTGCCGTCCTTGTCGCAGGCCAGTCTGGAGTTGGAGAAGGACGGAGCTCTCTTGCCGGTGTAGGCGATGTGCTCCTGATAGGTCATGGATACAGCTACCGGCATATTGTCACAGGCCATGCAGACCTCTGCCGCCAGAGCGAAGGACTGTCCGAAGGTGGACCATCCGAAGGAAGCGCCGGTCGGGTTGGCGATGATACGGATCTTATCCTCAGGAATACCGGTCGCCTCGGCGATATCCGTCAGGTGGGCTCCGATAGCCATGGCCTTGCAGTGAACGGTCAGGATGCCGTCAGCGTCGAAGTAGGCCTGGATGGTATCGGATTCGATCTGGGCGTGGGGCTCTCTCTGGGAGTAGAAGCTGCCCTCGACAACGTAGGGAGCGTCCTCAAAGAGCTTGTCTGTATCGTGGCCGGCCCCCTTGATGGTCGGCTGGATGCACCACATATTCGGGTGGTCGTCGTGGATCCGGATAGCGTCCGGCTTGACGGCGTCCAGATAATTTCTGTATTCGGGCAGCTGTTCATAGTCGAAGGTGACCTTGGCCGCCGCTTCTCTGGCGTGTTCCTTGGTGTCCGCTACCGCTACCGCGATGCAGTCGCCGTAGTTCATGATCTTCTCATCCGCGATGACGTAGTGGGACTTCTCCGTCGCCAGTGTTCTCGGGGAGAAGCTGAAGAAAGCGACCCGGTTGTCGCATCCGACAGCCTTGACGTCCTTGGCTGTGACGATCTTGTAGACGCCCGGCATCTTCTCGGCTTCCTCAGTATGGATAGCCTTGATCTTAGCGTGGAAAGTCACTCTGGGCTGGACCATGACCGCGTGCAGGGTCCCTGCCGGCATCTTCAGTTCGATATCATCGCCGTAGTCCTCAACGCCGCAGACTCTGGCCAGGTTGGCCGGACGCAGGGTCGGCTTGCCGTAGTGCTCTCCGGGAGCCGCTTCGGGGATCTTCAGATCCTCTACGCTGATCTCGCCGCGCATGCACTTGGCCGCCAGCATGACGGAATCGACGATCTGCTTGTAGCCTGTGCAGCGGCAGATGTTTCTGTGCTTGGTGAACCAGTCTCTGACCTCTTCTCTGGTCGGGTCCGGATTCTCTTTCAAAAGCTGGTATGTCGATACGATGAATCCCGGGATGCAGAATCCGCACTGGACTGCTCCGTGATACATAAACGCTACCTGGATCGGATGCAGGAAGTTGGGCTGCCCGATTCCTTCGATGGTGGTCAGTTCGCTGTATTCCTCGACCTTGGAGATCTTTCTCATACAGGAGCGGACCAGCTTGCCGTTCAGAATGACAGTACACGCGCCGCAGACGCCCGTGCCGCATCCCACCTTGGTTCCGGTCAGGCCCAGACGGCGGATGACGTCCGCCAGAGTATCCTTCTCCGGATTGCAGATGAACATACGGTCAGCGCCGTTGATCTTGAGTGTCATCTTCTTAAAATTCATAACTTGCCTCCTCAGTGCCTGTGGCACTTCTTGCGATTGATTACTTACAAAAAGTTTATCAGTTTGAGGTATTATCGTCAACTGATTAATTTGCCGGATTCGTCCCCTTTCGGACGAATGATTGGCAAGACAACAATTGAAATTTCAATACATTAATCAGTAATATAAAGCAAATTAATAT
>CAMONF010000225.1 GCA_946620335.1 uncultured Clostridia bacterium | reverse complement strand
GGAAAAGGAACCGTCCCTGATTCCCACTTTTTCACTCTTTCTCTTCCGGCGCCGCCAGCGCGGGAATTCCATTGACCAGGACCCCGCCGTCCACCGGAATGCACAGATAAGTGACCCCATCGATGCTGCGGGTGCTGATCAGGGAGGAGCGGTCGGTGTCCACCTTGATGGTGGCCGAATCCGTGGAGACGATGACCGCCGGCTCCCGGAGGGCCGGGACCGTGAGGACCATGTCCCCGACGCAGTCTTCATAGCTGTCGTCGAAGTCGTCGGTATTCACGCCGCAGCGCTCGGCCAGCTTTTTCACGTCGTTCTTCTCCAGATTGGTGACGTCCTCGGCCTCCAGGTGGCTCAGGTCCTCCTGCAGGGCGGAGGCGGAGGATACGCTCACGCCCAGGGCGTCCATGAGGATGTGGAATGCCTCCTTCTGCTCCTTCTGGGTGGCTGGGATGCCGGCGTCGAAGAGAGCGTCGAAGAGGTCGGGGGAAATGCCCTTTTTTGCCCGGTAGAGGGTCTCGTTGAGGTCCGACACCCGGTCGGAGAAAGCCGGGTAGAGGAAGCCCTCTACGGGTGCACCGATGGTCCACCGGCGGTCCAGCTCGTAGACGCCGCTGTCCTCGTCCCAGCCCAGGGCGGGCTTGGTGAGGGTGGCCGGGCAGATGGCGAAGAGGAGGGTCTGGTAGACCACGTCCCCGTCCTCGAGCTTCAGGCGGTCGCTGGAACGGCCGGGCACGTCGTAGGTGATGTGGAAAAGGGTGGCAAAATAGGGATCCGTGTGGGCGTAAGCAGCAGCCACCTGCTCCACAAAGGCGTCAAGGAGCTCGTGGTTCTCATAGTCCAAATTCCACAGCGGGAGCAGGGAGGAGGCCTGGGAGGAGAGGGAAACGGGATTCAGCTCCCGGCCCATGGTCCCCTGGAGGGCCTTCTTCATGATGTCGGTGTAGCGGAAGCGCTCGTCCTCGTCGAAGGAGAGGAACTTGCGGAAGGAGGTCCAGACGACCTCGCTCTCGGGAGATACGTAGAAGCTGTAGACCCAGTCCACAGGAGGTTCCTTGGCCCGGAGGACCTTTTTGATTTCATTTAACTCTTCTTTATTCACGGGGATGACCTGCTTTCATTTAAAAATAAGAGCACCTGCTCAGCATCCCTGCTGCAGAAGACCCGGGACGCTTCGCCCGTTGAAGGACGGGAGACTTTCCTCTCGACCTTCACCAAGGCATGCAGGGGCTTTGTTAGCTACAAAAAAGGCCTGGACCAATATGATCCAGGCCTTCGTCGGGGCAGCGAGATTTGAACTCGCGACCTCACGGCCCCCAGCCGTGCGCGCTACCAAGCTACGCCATACCCCGCAACGAAGACCATTATGCCTCCTGGCGGCCGAAATGTCAAGGATAAAATTTATAAATCCCAAAATTTAACCGCAAGGGAGGGTGTGGAGACGAGATTTTCCGGAAAGGAGATTGTTTCCGGGGCTCAGGGATGCTATAATCGGGCAGAACATTCAGTCCGTGACCGGGCAGGGACCGCTTTGCCGCCTGCCTGTCAGGGGAGCGGCGCCCGGCCTCGGGCGGCTCCCTTATAGAATCAGTTTTTTGAGGAAGGAGACGCTTATGTCCATTCTTTACAGATCCACACGCAGCCTTGCGGAGCCGGTGAGCGCGTCCACGGCCATTCTGACCGGCCTCTCCCCGGACGGCGGCCTCTTTGTGCCCACCTCCATCCCGACCTTCACCAGTTCCCTGGAGGAAATGAAGACCATGCCCTACCGGGAGCTGGCCTACGAGATCATGAAGGAATGGCTCACCGACTTCACGGAGGAGGAGCTCAAGGCCTGCATCGCCGGCGCCTACGACGAGAAGTTCGACACGCCCGCCATCGCGCCCCTGGTGAAGAAGGACGGCGCCTATTATCTGGAGCTCTACCACGGGGCCACCATCGCCTTCAAGGACATGGCCCTGTCCATCCTTCCCCACCTCATGGTGACCGCCGCCCGCAAGAACGGCGTGACCGATGAGATCGTCATCCTGACAGCCACCTCCGGCGACACCGGCAAGGCTGCCATGGCCGGCTTTGCCGACGTGCCGGGCACCAGGATCATCGTGTTCTACCCCCACGGCGGCGTTTCCAACATTCAGTACCTCCAGATGGCGACTCAGCGCGGGGCCAACACCCACGTCGTGGCCATCCGGGGCAATTTCGACGACGCCCAGACCGCGGTCAAGAAGATCTTCAACGACCGGGAACTGGCCGCTGAGCTTGCCGACAAGGGCATCCGCTTCAGTTCCGCCAACTCCATCAACATCGGCCGCCTGGTCCCCCAGATCGTCTACTACGTCTACGCTTACTGCCAGATGGCTGCCTCCGGGGAAATAAAGACAGGCGACCCCATCAACATCACCGTCCCCACCGGCAACTTCGGCAACATCCTGGCCGCCTACTACGCCGGCCAGATGGGCCTGCCCATCCACAAGCTCATCTGCGCCTCCAACGAGAACAAGGTCCTCTACGACTTCTTCCAGACCGGAGAGTATGACCGGAACCGGCCCTTCCTGCTGACCAGCTCCCCGTCCATGGACATCCTGATCTCCAGCAATCTGGAGCGACTCATTTACAGGGCCTGCGGCGACGACGCGGAGCGCTGCGCCGCCTTCATGGAGAGCCTGGGCAGGACCGGCAAGTACGATATCACCGATGACATGCGGGCCAAGCTCACGGGCTTCTACGGCGGCTTCGCCTCTGAGGAGGAGAACTTCGCCGGGATCCGGGAGCTCTACGAGAAGACCGGCTACGTCATCGACACCCACACCGGCATCGGCAACGCGGTATATCGCCGCTATGTCCGAGAGACCGGAGATACGACGCCCACCGTCATCGCCTCCACGGCCAGCCCCTACAAGTTCGCTGTCTCCGTGGTCGGCGCCATCGCCCCTGATGAGGTGGCCGGCAAGACGGACTTCGAGCTCATCGACCTGCTGAGCCGTCTGGGCGGCACGCCTGAGCCGGCGGCCATCACGGACATCCGGACGGCCCCGATCCGCCACAAGACCGTGGTGGATCCTGCCGACATGAAGGCGGAGGTCCGGAGGATCCTGGGCATCTGAATGGGTTCATTTCCTGCCAAATATGGGCGGGCAGGGCCCTTCCGTCTTTACACGGGGCGGGTTTTCGATTATAATGGAATCACTCCTGGAATGTGCGATCCCCTATTTTTTATCTGAACCTACATTTGAATTAAAGGGATTCCTACATCGTCGTTTCAATGTCAGGCCGCGAGCAACTACCGGCGGAAGGCAGCGATGCGAGTGCGGTTACCCACCTGGCGAAAGGCTAGGCGTCAGTTTCATAGGAACGGCATTTTGGGAGCTTTTTTCGTCATTTGTGCGCGGGCCCAATGGCCCGCGTATTATAGTGAAGGAACTTTGTCAAGGCGCGCTCGCACCGGGTGCGGGCTTCATTTTCAGACAGGAGGAAAGAAATGTCTGTCAGAGAATATGTATTTGGAAAGACCGGGGATGGCCGGGATGTGGCCGCCTTTGAAATCACCAACAAGGCCGGCGCTTCCATGACTGTCATCAGCTACGGCGCCATTCTCCAGAGCCTGGTCGTGCCTGACGCCAAAGGCGCCATGCGGGATGTGGTGCTCGGCTACGACACCGTGGCGCCCTATGAGACCAACCCCAATTATTTCGGGGCGACCATCGGGCGGAACGGCAACCGGATCGCCGGCGCGGCCTTTACCTTGAACGGCAGGCGCTATCAGCTGGCCGTCAATGAAAATGACAACAACCTCCACAGCTGCCCCGACGGCTACAACTTCCGCCTCTGGGAGGGCAGAGCAGGGGAGGACGGCCTGAGCGCTTCCTTCACGCTCCACAGCCCGGACCTGGACCAGGGCTTCCCGGGCGCTTTTGACGTCACCGTGACCTACGCCCTGAGCGAGGACAACGCCCTGTCCATCACCTACGACGGTGTTTCCAACGCCGACACGGTGGCCAACATGACCAACCACTCTTATTTTAACCTGAACGGCGCCGGCTGCGGCGACATCTACGGCCACTGCCTGACAATCTGCGCGGACGGCTATACGCCTGTGGACAGCCAGAGCATCCCGCTCGGCACGGTCGCGCCTGTCGAGGGGACGCCCTTCGACTTCAGGACGGCCAAGCCCATCGGCAGGGATGCGGACCTTTCCTGCGAGCAGCTCGCCTTCACCGGCGGCTACGACCACAACTTCGCCCTGCGCGGCGAGGGCATGCGCAAGGCGGCGGAGGTCTTCTCGGCGGAGTCCGGAATCCTCATGGAAGTCAGGACCGACCTGCCGGGCATCCAGTTCTACGCGGGCAACTTCCTCTCCGGACCGGCCGGCAAGGGCGGTGCGCCGGTGGTGGTCCACGGCGGCCTGGCCCTCGAGACCCAGTATTATCCCAACGCGGTCAACGAGCCGTCCTTTGCCTCCCCTGTGCTGAAGAGCGGAGAGCGGTATCTGACGACGACTGTGTATGCCTTCGGCGTGAAGGCTGAATAAGTGTCTACGGCATGCCCGGCGCCTCCCAGGCGGCCGGACGGCGGCTGCCTGTGTATCGGCAGCCGCTTTTTACCCGATGAGAGCGGGTGCGGGACCGGGGCAATGGGTTTATTTCCAATCTGAAGCCGCGTGCCGTTGCGGACGGCGGTTGAGGAAATAAGGCCTGTGTGTCATTCTGACGACAGACTTACAAGATAAAGGTGTGACTCCGGAACGGAAAGGCAGCTATGAACGAGATCCTGAAGGCTTTCAAGGTCCTGGCGGACCGAATAAGGGATGACCACATTGGGGCGTACGCGGCGATGTGCGCTTATTTCCTGATCATTTCTTTCGTGCCCTTCATCACGATCCTCATCGCCCTTTCCCGTCTGGCCACGCTGGACTCGGTGGCCTTCATCGAGGGCCTCATTTCCGCCATTCCGGCGGGCCTTACGGACTATGTCACGACCATCATCGACGAGGTCTACGCCAAGCCCCAGACCCTCCTGCCTGTCTCACTCCTGATCCTGGTCTACTCCGCCTCCAAGGCGGTCCACGCCCTCACCAATGGGCTCAACGTGATCAGCCATGTGGAGGAGACCCGCGGATGGTTCTTCCTCCGCATCCGGTCCATGATCATGGTCGTGGCTGCCATGGCCATCATCAGCGTCACGCTCCAGCTCAACGTTTACGGCAATCTGGTGCGGGAGCTGATCGCGTCGGCATTTCCCTGGCTCGGGGAATTCATTGAGACCATGTATCCCTTCCGCAGCCTCTTCGCCTATTTCGGCCTGCTGATCCTCTTCATAGCGGTCTATAAGTTCGTGCCGAACTGCCGCTATACCTTCCGGTCCCAGCTGCCCGGCGCCCTGGTGGTCGCCACCATCTGGTGCTTCTTTTCCTACCTTATGTCGCTGTACTACTCCCACAACCAGAGCTTTCTGGATACCTACGGGAGTCTGACGGGCATCATCCTGGCCATGATCTGGCTTTATTTCTGTATGCTCTTCCTTCTGGTGGGGGCGGTGATGAACCGGATCATCTACGAGGATCCGGAGAACAACGTCTTCGTCAGCACCGGCGAGAAGGTCCAGGGCATGTCTGACGCCCGTCGGAGAAGGGTGGCGGACCAGATCGCGGCCGAGCAGGCCCAGGCGATGCGGCGCAGGGAGAGAAAGGCCAACGGAGGCGTTTCTCCCGCGGATGACAGGGATATGTGGGACGACCTGGATATTGACGACTATGAGCGGATGGTGCGCCGCCGGCGGGCCGTTCGTCCCGGCGAGCAAGGCGGCTACGTGGTGCGGCGGACAGGCGAAGTCTGGGACCTGGATGAGAAGGACGCCTCCGAGGAGCTTCTGGTGGCTGACGACGAGCTGGTGGACGACGTGGGAAATGCCATCGTGGACATGACCATGAAGCTGGTGGAGGAGTATCCGGGCGGACGGTCGGATAACTCAGGACTGGACATTTACTGATGCCGACAGCGCCTGCGCAAGGCCTGAGAGAAGACTGGTAACAGATGGAAATGAACACACTCGGCGGCGGTGACGCGAAACCGGGAGAAGAGCTGCACCTGGCAGCGGCGCAGGGCCGAACAGCGACCAGGAAGCAAACAGAATAAAGCAACACCCGGCTGCGGTGACGCAGGGCCGGGAGCAAATATGAACCGAAAAGAGAACACCCATGAAAACGTCTGATTTTTACTATGACCTGCCCAAGGAACTGATCGCCCAGGACCCCCTTCTGGACCGGTCCTCCTCCCGCCTTCTGCGGATGGACAGGAAAACCGGGGCCGTTGCCCATGACACTTTCCGCAACATTGTGAACTATCTGGAGCCGGGAGACACCTTGGTCATCAATGACACCAAGGTAATCCCCGCCCGCCTCTATGGTGTCCGCGAGGGGAGCCTCGGCAAGGTGGAGATCCTGCTCCTGGTGAGAAAGTCCGCCGATACCTGGGAGACGCTGGTGAAGCCCGGCAAAAAGTGCCGGGTGGGCACCCGGATCCTCTTCGGGAGCGAGGACGGAAAGGCGGAGAACTGCCCGCTGATCGGCGAGGTGGTCGACGTCCTGCCCGAGGGCAACCGGCTGATCCGCTTCACCTTCGAGGGGATTTTCGAGGAAGTCCTGGACAAACTGGGGGAGATGCCCCTGCCCCCTTACATTCATCACCGTCTGGAGGACAAGACCCGCTACAACACGGTCTACGCCAGGGTGGAGGGGTCGGCGGCGGCGCCCACGGCCGGTCTTCATTTTACGGAGGATCTGCTTAAGGAAATCAAGGAGAAGGGCGTGAACATCGCCCATGTGACCCTCCATGTAGGCCTCGGCACCTTCCGGCCGGTCAAGGTGGACGACGTGGAGTCCCACCATATGCACTCTGAATTTTATATTGTGCCCGAGGAGACGGCGAAGCTGGTAAATGACACCCATGCCGCCGGCCACCGCGTCATCTGCGTGGGGACCACCTCCTGCCGGACGCTGGAGTCGGCCGCCCTGCCTGACGGGACCTTGCAGGCCGCCAGCGGGTGGACGGACATCTTTATCTATCCGGGTTACCAATTCAAGATCATGGACGGCCTGATCACCAACTTCCACCTGCCGGAGTCGACGCTGGTCATGCTCGTGTCCGCCTTCGCGGGCAAGGAGCACGTGCTGGCTGCCTATGAGGAGGCTGTGCGGGAAAGGTACAGGTTCTTCAGCTTTGGGGATGCCATGTTCATCTGCTGAGCTTGTGAAAAAGTGGGAATCAGGGACGGTTCCTTTTCCCAGTTTTCTTTGAAAACTGGGAAAAGGAACCGTCCCTGATTCCCACTTTTTT
>CAMONF010000224.1 GCA_946620335.1 uncultured Clostridia bacterium | reverse complement strand
GGTCAAGGATATGATGCTGGAGGAAGCCCATAACTACAGTGCGAAATAGACTACTTAAGGTGCCGATCTTACTGGCAGTTTTCTGCATCGGCGTCTTCCTGTTCTCAAAATTAATGAACACACAGGCAACAGAGAGCGCGTCGGATCTTTCAGATTCGACGCTTCCTGTCATGTGCGTTATTTTCAACGGCAACCGGGCGGACCGGATGTATGCCTACACCATGGCGATGGATGCCGAGGACATGCGGGAGGTTCTCATTCCCATGACCACCGACCGCGGCCTGACCGTCTCCTACAAGGCCAACGGTATGAACATCAAGTCCGTCTCCTACGAGGTGACGGCGCCGGACACGGGCAAGGTCATTGAAAATGCCAAGATTGGCAGCTTCAGGACCGACGGCGAGTATATGACCGCCAGCTTCTCCCTGTCCGAGCCCATCCTCATGAACCGGGAGTATCCCATCACCTTCACCATGTCGACCACCGGCGGGGAGACTTACTACTTCTATGCCCGGCTCCTGCAGAGGGCCGACCTGGTGACCAACGAGTACGTCCAGTTCGTCTATGATTTCTATGAGTCCTGCACCAACAAGGGAGGGGCCGCAGAGATCAACACCTATCTGGAGACGGATACTACGGTCACCAACAACTCATTCACGACAGTCAACCTTCAGTCCACCTTTGACCAGGTGACCTGGGGCTCCCTGAGCCCCCAGATCTACCGGAAGGGTATGCCGACGATCCGGGAAATCAACGGGACCACCTGCACCATCACCAACGAGTACATGATCAGCGCGCTGGACTCCAGGGGCGAGAACGAGTACTATCACGTTTACGAGTATTACCGTCTCCGCTACTACAATGACCGGATGATGGTCCTGAACTTTAACCGCTGCGCCCTGGAGGTCTTTGACGGCACCTACGGCGCCATCTCCGCGGACGGCATCTACCTGGGCGTGGCCCAGAGAAACGTCACCTTCGCGGCCAATTCGGGTTCCAATATCATCGCCTTCATCCAGGACGGCGCTCTTTGGGAATTCAACGAGAACTCCCAGAAGCTCTCCCAGGTATTCTCTTTCCATTCACTGGACGAGCAGGCGGACGAGCGCTGGGACCACAGCCAGTACGACATCAAAATCATCCGGGTGGCTGAAGGCGGCGACATTGATTTCGTCGTTTACGGCTACATGAACCGGGGGGAATACGAAGGCTGCTGCGGCGTTTCCGTCTGCCATTACTCCTCGGAGACTTCCATCGTCCAGGAGTCGGCTTTCATCCCTTATCCCATGTCTCCGGAATACCTGATGCGGGACATGGAACGGCTCTGCTACGTCAGCAGCGGCGGAACGGCCTTCCTCTACCTGAACAGAAATGTCTACGCAGTGGATACGAACGACCGATCTGTCCGGGAGATTCTCACGGACATCGATCCTGACTGCCTTACGGCATCGGCTGACCACACGCAGATCGCCTGGCACCAGGAAATGAAGCCAAACGCCTCCACCGGCCTCACGGTCATGGACCTGGATACGGGCGCGACCCGGACCATACATGCCGGGCGCGGCCAGTTCATCAAGGGCATCGGCTTTATCAACGATGATTTCATTTACGGCCTGGCCAATGAGGCGGACATCAGCCGCCTTCCCTCGGGCAGACAGATCTTCGCCATGAAGACCCTGGTGATCGAGGACCAGGAAGGACACGTCCTGAAGACCTACGAGCAGGACAATATCTGGGTAAATGACGTCACCATCAAGGCCGGCCTGGTGGAACTGAGCCGGGTGACGCTGGAGAACGGGAACTATACTCCCGTCAATACCGACAATATCATGAACAACCGGCAGGTCGCCAAGTCGGACGTCAGCACCAGCATCGCCAATACCAACCGCAAGGGCGCCGTGGTGACGCTGAAGCTGTCCGACTCGGTCCGTAACCTGGATCCCCTGGTGGTCAGCTTCAAGGTCCGCAGCACGGACGGCAAGAACATCTGCCGGGCAGAGGTGCCGACCACAGACGAGTACGAACTCTACTACGTATACGGATCGGGCAAGCTCGAGGCCATCGTGCGCGATCCCGGCGAGGCGGTCCTCCTGGCCGACTCCCTGGTCGGCGTGGTCATCGACCGCGAGGGCCAGTACATCTACGAGCGCGGCAACCGGCAGACCGAGAACGACCTCTACAATGAGGACATCCCCGAGGCCTTCGTGACCGGTGATTACGATGCCGAAAGCCTGCAGGGCAAGGTCGATCCGTCCATCACCGTCATGGATCTGAGCGGCTGCACCCTTGAAATGGTCCTCTATCAGGTATCCCAGGGCCGGGCTGTGGCTACCAGGCTCGCGGACGGCACGGCTGCCCTCATCGTAGGCTACGACCGGTATAACACGCTCCTCTACAACTTTGCCGACGGCTCCCATTTCTACATGGGCATGAATGACTCCACCGCCGCCTTCGAGGCGGGCGGGAATGTCTTCGTGAGCTATGTCAAGCCGCAGGCGACGGTGAGAGAGTAAGCGCGGCCTGCGCAAAAAATCCATACAAATGAACCCGGACCTGACAGGAGGCGGATACGCGCCCTGTCAGGTCTTTTTATGTGCGGCGGCAAAAGCACGCCTGACGCAGTTCTGACTGCCATAAGCGGCTGATTCTGCAGGAAAGTGGCTGAAAAATCAATTTTTCAGCAGGCTTTTTTCAAATGAAGCCAATACAGGATTTGACAGAGAAAAAAACTTGGTGTATGATTCAGTATCTGGAAAAATATGGTTTTTCCGGAACAGTTTTTTCATTTCATCATATGAAAGGGAGGAAAATTATGAAAAATGCAAAGAGACTTCTTGCTCTTGCGGCAGCGGGCCTGATGGCAGTCGGTATGCTCGCTGGCTGCGGCGGCTCCTCATCCTCTGGCGCTTCCGCTGAAGGCGCCTCTTCAGATGAGCTCGTCTGGGTCATCGGATGCTCCGGTCCCCTTACCGGCGATGCAGCCGCCTACGGCAACGACGTTGTCCACGGCGCCGAGCTGGCCGCCAAGGAGATCAACGAGGCCGGCGGTATCAACGGCTATCAGATCAAGTACATTTACGGCGATGACGAGCACGACACCGAGAAGGCCATCAACGCCTACAACACGATGAAGGACGATGGCATGCAGATCTTCCTTGGCTGCACCACCACCGCTCCGACAGTCGCTGTCGCCGCTGAGACCCTCAACGACAACATGTTCCAGCTGACGCCCTCCGGCTCCGCGCTGGACTGCATCGCCAACGACAACTGCTTCGCGGTCTGCTTCAACGATCCCCAGCAGGGAGCCAAGTCCGCAGAGTACATTTCCACCCATTTCCCGGATGCTGTGATCGCCACGATCTATGACAGCTCCACAGCTTACTCTGCCGGTATCGAGGCTACTTTCGAGGCTGAAGCCGCGAACCTGGGCCTCAAGGTCGTCTCCACGGAAGCCTTCACCGGCGACACCAAGACCGACCTCTCCGCACAGATCCAGAAGGCCAAGGACGCCGGCGCTGACCTGGTCTTCCTGCCGATCTACTACGATACTGCTGCCACCATCCTGACCCAGGCCAACAACATGGGTTATGCCCCCGCCTTCTTCGGCTGCGACGGCATGGACGGTATCCTGGGCGTCGAGAACTTCGACACCTCTCTGGCCGAAGGCCTCATGCTGCTGACTCCGTTCGCCGCTGACGCCACCGACGACCTGACCGTCAACTTCGTCAAGAACTTCCAGGAAGCCTACGGCAAGATCCCGAACCAGTTCGGCGCTGACGCCTACGACGGCATGTATGCCATCAAGGCTGCCCTTGAGGACGCCAAGATCACTCCGGAAGCTTCCGTCTCCGACATCTGCGAGGCCCTCAAGACTTCCATGTTCAACATCACCATCGAAGGTCTGACCGGCACGGTCACCTGGAAGGCCGACGCCGAAAACCTCGGCGAGCCGGACAAGACCCCCAAGGCCGTCAGGATCGAGAACGGCGCTTACGTTTCCATCGAGGACTGAGCAGCCGCATTTCAGTAAAATGAAAACCGCCGGGAGGCGCCTTCACCAAAGAGGTGAGGGCGCCTCCCTTTTTCTGCGGCAATGTTGGACGCGGGGCTCATTTCTTCTTTACGCTGGCCCGTTAAAGTGATAAAATACTGGAATCACAGGGCAGGGTCTTCGTGCAAGGGCCTGCCGCTTTCGCGTGAATTCCGGGGGCAGCCGTAAACACTGGCCATCCGGGGCGCGGAAAATACAGACAAAGGCCGCCTGCGGCCTGAGAGGGAGTACAATGGTCAGTTTCTTCACCAATCTCATCAATGGGCTGAGCCTTGGCAGCATCTATGCCATCATCGCCATCGGCTATACCATGGTCTACGGCATAGCCAAGATGCTCAACTTCGCCCACGGCGACATTATCATGGTAGGCGCCTTCATTGCCTACACGGTCATCTCCACCTTTAAGCTGCCCGTCTGGCTGGGCATTGTGGCGGCGGTCATTGTCTGCACCTGCCTGGGTGTGGCCATCGAGAAGATCGCCTACAAGCCCCTGCGGAAGGCCTCGTCCCCGCTGGCTGTCCTCATCACGGCCATCGGCGTCAGCTATTTTCTGCAGAACTCCGCCCTTCTGATCTTCGGGTCGGACCCCAAGATGTTCTCCTCCGTGGTGCCCTTCGGCAACCTGACCATCGGTCCGCTCCAAATCCCCGGCACCACTATCGTCAGCATCGTGGTGAGCCTGGTCCTCGTGGGGGCGCTCCAGCTCTTTATCAACAAGACAAAGCCCGGTCAGGCCATGCTGGCCTGCGCCCAGGACCGTGACGCGGCCTCCCTCATGGGCATCTCCGTCAACGGCACCATCACGCTGACCTTCGCCATCGGCTCCGCCATGGCGGCCATCGCCGGCGTTCTCCTGTGCTCGGCCTACCCGACCCTGTCCCCGACCACCGGCGCCATGCCCGGCATCAAAGCCTTCGTGGCTGCGGTCTTCGGCGGCATCGGCTCCATTCCCGGGGCTATGATCGGCGGCCTCCTGCTGGGCATCATCGAGATCCTTTCCAGGTCCTACATTTCCTCCCAGCTCTCGGACGCCATCGTCTTTTCGGTCCTGATCCTTGTTCTGCTGGTGAGGCCCACCGGCATCATGGGCAAGGTCATCCAGGAAAAGGTATAAGGAGGAGCGGTCATGGGCAGAATCAAAACCTATTTCAGTACAATGGACCGGACCTCCCGGGATGACTTCATCACCTACGGCGGTCTTCTGGTCGTCTTTATCGTCATGCAGGGCCTGCTCTCCGCGGGTATGCTCTCGAACCAGATGAGAGGCCTTCTGGTGCCGCTCTGCGTCTACGCCATCATGGCCATCGCCCTCAATCTGGTCGTCGGCACGCTGGGCGAGCTTTCCATCGGGCACGCGGGATTTATGTGCGTGGGTGCATTTTCCAGCGCCTTCTTCTCGAAAATTAACCCCGACATGCCTGACCTTCCCCGGTTCATCATCGCCATCATCATCGGCGGCGTGGTCGCCGGCATCTTCGGCTTCCTCATCGGCATCCCGGTCCTCCGCCTGAACGGCGACTACCTGGCCATCGTGACGCTGGCCTTCGGCGAGATCATCAAGAACATCATCAACGCCCTTTACGTGGGCGTGGACGAGAAGGGGTATCATTTCTCCCTCTCCTCGGTCAACGACATGGGCATGGATCCCCTGAACGGGAATATCATCATCAACGGACCGCAGGGCGTAACAGGAACCCCCAGGTCAGCCACCTTCGCCATCAGCATGGTGGTGCTCTTCATTTCCCTGATCGTCATCCTGAACCTGACCCATTCCAGGGACGGGCGGGCCATCATGGCGGTCCGCGACAACTACATCGCGGCCGAGTCTGTGGGCATCAACATCACCCGCTACAAGCTGACGGCCTTCACCATCAGCGCGGTCATCTCCGGCTTCGCGGGAGCGCTCTACGCCCACAACCTGGCCACGCTGGTCGCCACCCCGGCAAGATTCGGCTATAACATGTCCATCATGTTCCTGGTCTTCGTGGTCCTTGGCGGCATCGGCAGCACCCGCGGCGCCATCGTCGCATCCGTTGTTCTGACGCTGATCCCCGAGCTTCTGAGACCGATCCAGAGCTACCGCATGCTGATCTACGCCATCGTCCTGATCGTCATCATGCTGGTCAACTGGTCGCCCAAATCCAGGGCCTTCATGGAGACCCACTCCCTGAAGCGCTTCCTCTTCAAAAAAGGCGGAAAGGAGGACAAATAATGGCACTCCTTGAGATAAATAATCTGGCCATCCACTTCGGCGGTCTTAGGGCTGTCGACGAGTTCGACCTGACCATCGAGAAGGGCGAGCTCTACGGCCTCATCGGACCCAACGGCGCCGGCAAGACCACCGTTTTCAACCTGCTTACCGGCGTCTACAAGCCAAATGAAGGCATCATCCGCCTTGACGGCAAGGACATCACCGGCAAAAAGCCCATCCAGATCAACCGAGAGGGCATCGCCCGTACCTTCCAGAACATTCGGCTCTTCAAGCAGCTCTCCGTCCTCGACAACGTCAAGGTCGGCCTCCACAACCGCTATGGCTACTCCACAGCCGCCTCCATCCTCCGCCTGCCCTCCTACTTCAGGACCGAGAAGGAGATGACGGAGGAGGCCTATGAGCTGCTCAAGGTCTTCGATCTGGACAAAAATGCAGCCACCACCCTGGCCTCTAACCTTCCCTACGGCGCCCAGCGCAAGCTGGAGATCGCCCGGGCCCTGGCCACCGGCCCCAAGCTTCTCCTCCTGGATGAGCCGGCCGCCGGCATGAACCCCAACGAGACCCAGGAGCTCATGGATACCATCAAGTATATTCAGAAGAACTTCAATATGACCATTCTCCTCATTGAGCACGACATGAAGCTGGTCTCCGGCATCTGCGAGAAGCTGACCGTCCTCAATTTCGGCAGGATCCTGGCCCAGGGCGAGACCAAGGCGGTCCTGGCGGATCCGGAGGTCATCAAGGCCTACCTGGGCGAGTAAGGAGAAGAGAAGATGGCAATGTTAAAGGTTACGGACTTAAAGGTCAATTACGGTATCATTCCGGCCCTGAAGGGCATCTCCTTCGAGGTCAACGAGGGGGAGGTCATCGCCCTCATCGGCGCGAACGGCGCTGGTAAAACGACGACACTCCACACGGTCACCGGCCTCATCCCTTCCGCCGGCGGCAAAATCGAATTTCTGGGGAAGGATATCACCCTCACCCCGCCCCACCAGATCGTAAAGATGGGGATGGCCCACGTTCCGGAAGGCCGCCGGGTCTTCCCGGACATGACCGTCTACCAGAACCTGATGCTGGGGGCCTACACGAGAAAGAACGCGGCCGAGAAAGAGGCCTCCCTGGAGCTCGTCTACAGCCGCTTTCCCCGGCTCAAGGAGCGGACAAAGCAGCTGGCGGGAACCCTCTCCGGCGGCGAGCAGCAGATGTTGGCCATGGGCAGGGCCCTCATGTCCCACCCGAGAATCATCCTGATGGACGAGCCCTCCATGGGACTCTCCCCCATCTATGTAAATGAGATCTTCGACATCATCGAGAAGGTCTCCTCCGAGGGAACAACGGTCCTGCTGGTCGAGCAGAACGCCAGAAAAGCCCTGTCCATAGCGGATCGGGCCTACGTCCTGGAGACCGGCAGCATCACGACCATCGGGCAGGCGGATGCGCTGCTTCACGATGACGCAATCCGAAAGGCTTATCTGGGAGAATAAGGCGTTAGACTCATAAAGGAGGCGTTTATGAACCAGAAGATTGTAGTCACCATCAACCGTGAGTACGGCAGCGGCGGTCGGAACATCGGAAGACTCCTGGCGGCCAGTCTGGGCATCGAGTACTATGACCGGGACCTCTTAAGGCTTGCGTCGGAGAGCTCCGGCATCAACCAGGCTCTTTTCGAGAATGCCGACGAGGCCTTCCGCAGGACCAGCCTCTTCAAGGCGGCCAGCGCCGTCTACAGGGGAGAGCTCCTGCCGCCGGACAGCGACGATTTCACCTCCACCGACAATCTCTTCAACTACCAGGCCAAGGTGATCAAGGAGCTGGCGGCCAACGAGTCCTGCATCATCATCGGCCGCTGCGCGGATTTCATTCTCGAGGACCAGCCGAACCTGGTCAGGGTCTTCATCGAGGCGCCCAGCTACTACCTGCTCTACCAGGCTTCCCTCCGGAAGAGCCTGCCGCCCAGGGAGCTTCAGCGCTACGTGGAGAAGATCAACCGCAACCGCGCCGACTATTACCGCTACCACACCGGCCGCGAGTGGACGGACGTCCACCACTACGACCTCTGCCTGGACTCCTCCAAGATCAGCCCCGAGAAGGCTGTGGAGATCATCCGGTCCTACATGAAGGTCCGCTTCGACGGCCTCGAGCTGTGATTCATATCTGAAAATGAAAACACGGGACTGCCGCGCCACCCTGCGCGGAAGTCCCGTATGTGTTCCCGGGCGCAGGCGGCCGGGAGAACGGCGGACATGCATGTGTGAGATCCACTGAATTGAGTCCTGCGGGTCTGAAGCGGTAGATGCAGTACGGCGGACTCGTATGTGCGAAGTTCATCCGCCGGATCTTCGGCAGGGAAACCGGATCCAACAGCAAAAGGAGGCAGCATGGCAAGGGAGAAGAGCAGGGGAAAAATCATATTTCACGTGGACGTCAACTCCGCCTTCCTCTCCTGGAGCGCAGTGAAGAGGCTTCGGGAGGACCCGGAGGCAGTGGACCTGCGGACCATCCCCTCCGCCGTAGGTGGGGATGTGAAGACCCGGCACGGCATCATCACAGCCAAGTCCATCCCGGCCAAGGCTTTCGGCGTGACCACGGGAGAGCCGGTGGTCACGGCTCTGCGCAAGTGCCCGAACCTGGTCCTGGTCCCCCCGGATTTTGAATTTTACAGGTCCTGCTCCCACGCCTTCATCGATATTTTGAAGGATTTCAGCGACCAGGTGGAGCAGGTATCCATCGATGAAGCCTACATGGACATGACCGGTGCGGAGGCTCTCTTCTCCAGGAAAATCGCCGCCGGGGAGTCTTTTCCGGCCTGCGCTGCGGCCAGGATCCGGCAGGAAATCCGGGAGAAGCTGGGGTTTACGGTAAATGTAGGCATTTCCTCAAACAAGCTTCTGGCCAAGATGGCCAGCGACTTTGCCAAGCCGGACAGGACTCACACGCTGTTCCCGGAGGAGGTGCCGGCGAAAATGTGGCCTCTCCCCATCCGGGAACTCTATGGATGCGGCCGGCAGACTGCCGACAGGCTGACTACCATGGGAATCCGCACCATCGGGGACGCGGCTGCCGCCGACCCGGTGATTTTAAAGAGCATACTCGGGGACAGGGCGGGGGAGTCCATTCACCGCAAGGCCAACGGACTGGGATCCTCCACAGTCCGTGTGGAGCGGGATAAGGCGAAGAGCTACTCCCATGAGACCACCACGAGCGAGGACATCACCGGCGAGAACTTTGACCGGCTGGGGCCGCCCATGATCGCCCATATGGCTGAAAAGGTGGCGGCGAGAATGCAGCGTGACGGAGTGCGCGCGGGCACCATATTTGTCGTAGTCAAGACAGGCGCTTTCAAACGTCACACGCGGCAGCGGAGCCTTGCGGTGCCGACGAGCGAGGCGGACGTCCTTTCGGAGGAGGGACTTTCCCTATTGCGGGAGCTGCTCATGGGAGATGACGGCCTTTTCGTCCGCGGTGAGACCGTCCGGCTTCTGGGCGTGGGCGGCTCCAACCTGGAGGAAGGCGGGTACCGGCAGCTGGATCTCTTCTCCTGGGCCAGCCAAAAAGAGACTCTGGAGAGGGAAGAGCGCGAGAGGCGTGCGGCTGAGGAACGGGCCGCCGAGGAAGAACGCCTGAAGCAGGAGGCCGAGCACCGTGCGCAGGAGGCAAAAAGGCTCGAGGAAATGCAGGAAAGGGAAGCCAGGCTGAAAGCGGAGGAAAAACGCCGCCGTCTGGAGGCGATGATGGCAAGCGTTCAAAAACGTTTTGGCGGGGAGGCCCTGCAGAAAGGTATGGTCCGCGGGGAAGAGGATCCCGAGGAAGGATGAAGCAGCTGTGTCAGGATGCAAGAAAAAGTGGGAATCAGGGACGGTTCCTTTTCCCAGTTTTCAGAGAAAACTGGGAAAAGGAACCGTCCCTGATTCCCACTTTTAGAGCAAACTGGAAACAGTAAGCGTCCCTGAGTTCCACTTTTTCAGGATTTGCAGTATCTGAGGTCGATCCAGCCTGTGATGCCTTCGACATCAACCTTTCCCCAGTTGCCCTGCTGTGCCAGGAGCGCAACCTTTTGGCTCTTATTCAGGGCATAAATGGGATCGTGCCGTGTACTCGGGTCGCGGCGGACAAACAGAGTTTCCGTGTCTACCATCAGTATCTGGCCGTCAGGATAGAGCGGGACGGAGAAGATGAAATTGTGGACGTCGTCGAGCAGCTGATCAGAGGCGGTGCTGAGGTAGCTGAGCAGGGAATCGGAACGATTGCTTTCCTCTTCATCGGCATTTTCAGATATCTTGTTGCTGCTTGATTTTTCCCCATCCGTTTCACTGTCAACCTTATTGTCGTCGGCAGCTACTTCATCACTCGATGTCTCTTCCGGGGGGATGGGTGCATTTTCCTCAGAATCCTCTGCGACACGGGTGAGATACATCATATTGACGTAGCCGTTCGTCCCATACACTGTGACGTGGCCCCAGACGCCGGTGAGTCCGGTCACGGTGATCCGGTCGCCTGTGAGCAGGTATTCCACGGCGGGGGTGTCTGTGCCGGGGCCTTCCCGGACATAGAGAGAACTGGAGACCACCTCGAAGGTGGCGGGCAGGGACGTATCCGAATTTTCCGAAGAAGAAGCGGCTTCGATTGGTGTCTGGCCGGAAGAGGGATCCGTCTGTCCGGCTTCATCCCGGGAGGAAGGGGGTCGAACGGGGGGCTGGGCGGGGCGGGGGTCGCGGGGTTGTGTTCTGCTCG
>CAMONF010000223.1 GCA_946620335.1 uncultured Clostridia bacterium | reverse complement strand
CTTGCACTGGCGTGTGCAGAGCTTGCAGCCGATGCAGCCCGCGGAGCACTGGGCCTTGACGGTCTTGCCGGCGTCATGGCTCGCGCAGCGGACAGCCCACTTGGCGTCGTCCGGAACGATCTCGATGAGGTGCTGCGGACATGCCTTGACGCACTGGCCGCAGGCGACGCACTTTTCGCGGTCCACGACAGCCACGTCGTCAATGATGTGAATGGCATCGAACTGGCAGGCTTCGACGCACTCGCCGAGGCCCAGGCAGCCGTACTGGCAGGACTTGGCGCCCTTGCCGGGAAGGGAGGCCGCTGCCGAGCAGGTGGGGATGCCGATGTAATTCATTTTGTACTTGGCGGACTTGCAGTCGCCGGAGCACTTGACGAAAGCGACGTTCCGCGCGCCCTCTTCCGCCGCGACGCCCATGATGGCGCCGATCTTCTCAGCCACAGCAGCGCCGCCCACAGGGCAGGCGTTGACGGGCGCTTCGCCCTTGGCGATGGCACCCGCGCAGCCGTCGCAGCCGGGGTAGCCGCAGGCGCCGCAGTTGTTGCCGGGAAGGACCTCACGGACAGCCGCCTCGTGGGGATCCACTTCGACCGCGAAGGCATGGCCGGCCGTGACCAGCATGTATCCGATCAGAAAGCCGATGACAGCCAGAAGAACGACTGTTACGACAAGTAATGCTACTCCACTCATGTTCAGCCCTCCTTTAGCCTATGCTGATGCTGCTGAAACCGTAGAAGGCCATTCCCATGAGGGCCGCGCAGAAGAGAACCATGGGGGCTCCCTTGATGGGCTCGGGAACGTCTGCGTTGTCGATCCGCTCGCGGATGCCGGCCAGGAGAACGATGGCGATGGTGTAGCCCAGGGCCGTGCCGAAGCCGTTGACGACAGACTCAACGAAGTTGTAGCCATCGGTGACGTTGTTGAGAGCCACGCCGAGCACGGCGCAGTTGGTCGTGATCAGCGGAAGGAAGATACCCAGGGCCTTGTAGAGGCCGGGGGAGGTCTTCTTCAGGAACATTTCGACCAGCTGGACCAGGGCCGCGATGACGAGAATGAAGACAATCGTCTGCAGATAGTCAAGACCCAGCGGGGCGAGAATGAAGGTGTACAGCAGGTTGGCTACCGCCGAGGCGATGGTCAGAACGAAGATGACGGCGCCGCCCAAAGAGGCGGAGGTCTTGATCTGGTTGGAAACGCCTACGAAGGAGCAGATACCAAGGAACTGGGACAGAACGACGTTGTTGACCAGCGCCGCTGTGACGATGATAAGAATCAGATTGGTCATCTTACTCCACCTCCTTCTTTACCAGGCAGCTGTCGGCCATGGCGCAGCCGGCGCAGCCGGCGCCTTCGCCTTCACCCACGAACTCCTTGCCTTTGTTGGAGATACCCCAGGCGTTCATGACCATGATAATGAGGGCAAGGACCAGGAATGCGCCCGGTGCCCTGACCAGCATATCGATGGGCTGATAGAAGGACGGCATGATCTGGATGCCCATGAGGGTGCCTGCGCCGAAGAGCTCGCGGAAGGCGGACAGGAGCAGGAGGCCCCAGGTGAAGCCCAGGCCCATGCCGAGACCGTCCATGACGGACAGGAGCGGCGGGTTCTTGGAAGCGTAGGCCTCGGCGCGGCCGAGGATAATGCAGTTAACGACGATCAGCGGGATGTAGACGCCGAGGGCGTTGTTGATCTCGACGAAGTAGGCCTGCATGATCAGCTGAACGACCGTGACCATGGAGGCGACGATGACGATGAAGGCCGGGAGACGGACCTCGTCCGGGATCAGCTTTCTGACCAGGGAGATCACGAGGTTGGACATGACCAGAACGACCATTGTCGAAAGGCCCATGCCGATGGCGTTGGTGACCGAGGTCGTGACGGCCAGGGTCGGGCACATGCCCAGCATCATGATGAAGGTGGGGTTCTCCTTGACAACGCCGTTGTAAATGCGTTCCATATTTGCGTTCATTTTTCCACCTCCTTAACCGATACAGTTCTTCTGATAGAAGTCGATGGCTGCGTTGACCGCGTTCACGACAGCGCCGGAGGTGGTGGAAGCACCGGAGACGGAGTCGATCTCGTCGTCGGCCGTGGAGCCGCCCGCCTTGATCAGAGTGAAGGAGTCGACCTTGACATCCTTGAACTGAGCCTTCCAGGAGTCGGTATCGACCAGCATGCCCATACCGGCTGTCTCGTTGAGGGTCGTGAAGGAAATGCCGAGGAGAGTGCCCTCCGTGTCGAAGCCGACGGACATGGAGACCTCTCCGTCATAGCCGTCCATGGAGGAGACGTTGAAGGCGTAGCCGACGATGTTGCCGGAGGCGTCGAGACCTACGCAGCCTTCGTTGATGTAAGCACGGCCGTAGCTCGTGCCGTAGACCTCGCCGCCCAGAGCCTCAACGGCTGCTGTCAGGTCGTCGTCGTAACCGATGTGGTCAGCCTGGGGCTGGACAGCCTCGTAGGCTGCCAGTGCTGCGGCTTCCTGGTTGGCCTTGATAGTGTCGGCGGTCATGAGGTTGACGCCGGCCAGCGCGCCGCCTGCGATGAGGGTGATGGCGCAGAGAATGGCAGCGGAGACCGGGAAGGTGAAGCTCTTTGCCACCGGACCGGCATTTTTCGCCTTCTCGGCGGCTTCAGCAGCGGCCTGGGCCTTCTCGGCAGCCTTCTCAGTCTGGGCCTTGGCTTTAGCAGCCGCTTTGGCCTCGGCGAAGCCTGCCGGCTTGCCAACGCCCCAGGGATGGACGACCACGTACTTGTCGATGAGCGGTGTGAAGAGGTTGGCGATGATGATGGCGTAGGACATGCCGTCCGTCATGCTGCTCTTCAAACGGAAGAGGGCAGCCAGGAGGCCTACCAGGGCGCCGAAGATCAGCTGACCTTCAGAGGACATGGGCGAGGAGACCGGGTCGGTCGCCATGAAGAAGATGCCCAGGACGAAGCCGCCGCCCACCAGCTGGACCAGGAGGTACTGGGGATCGAAGCCCGCAGGACCGAAGGCCAGCAGCACGATGGCGAACATGATGGTGGAAGCGACCGGGATCTGCCAGGTGATGGTGCCCGTCGCCAGCAGGAAGATGCCGCCGATGAGGAGGCAGAGGATGGACACGCCGATGTGGCCTGTCGCAAAGCCCAGATACATCTTCATGATGTCCACCGTTCCGCCGCCGTTCAGCGTAGCCAGCGGAGTGGCGGAGGACATGCCGTCCACCGCGTAGTCCGTCATCAGCTTGCCGAAGGAGATGATCAGGAAGACACGGCCGGCAAGGGCCGGGTTCATGAAGTTCTTGCCAAGGCCGCCGAAGAAGTTCTTGGCGACGATGATGGCGAACATGGAGCCGATGAAGGGGATGAAGAGCGGCACGGTCGGGGACAGGCAGAGGGCCAGCAGCAGACCGGTGACGATCGCGGAGCCATCCCACAGGGTGTTCGGCTTGTGGGCGATGTAGTCGTAAAGGAACTCAAAGAATGTGGCGGAGAGCACGCTGGTCAGGATGACCAGGAGGGCGTGAAGACCGAAATGGTATACGCCGAAGATGGTGGCCGGCATGAGGGCCAGGACCACGTTCCACATCTCCCTGCCTACGGTGTGCTCACTCCTGAAATGCGGGGAGGAGGATACGTTAAAAAGCTTGGCCATTATTTATTTTCCTCCCTTCGCCTGTTTGGCGCGCATGTAGCCCATGGCGACGGGCTTCATTTGCTTGAACATAGGTGTCAGCGGGCGTTTAGCCGGGCATACATAGGTGCAGCTGCCGCAGAGCATGCAGTCCACGCCGTGGAGCTGGATGAAGCGGTCGAGATCCTTCCGCTCGCAGGCGACGGCCATCTGCTGGGGGATGAGCCCCATCGGACATGCCCGGGTGCAGCGGCCGCAGCGGATGCAGTTCTCCTGCTTGGCCTCAGCGCGGGCCACCTCGTCATCGGAGAGAACGGTCAGAGCGTTGTTGGCCTTCTTGATGGGAACGTCGATGCCCGGGAGGGCAACACCCATCATGGGGCCGCCGAACAGGAGCTTCTGCGCGTCGTCATTGAGCCCACCGGCGGCCTCCACCACCTCGGAGAGCGGTGTGCCGATGCGGACCATGAAGTTGCCGGGATTGGCCACAGCGCCGGTGACGGTGAATCCCCTCTCCATGAGCGGCTCATTCCACACGACGGCGCGGTAAATGGCGGCCAGGGTGCCCACGTTGTCCACAACGCAGCCGCAGCTGGCGGGCAGAGCGCCGGAGGCGATGTACTGGCCGGTGACGGAGTAAACGATGTTGCGCTCACCGCCCTGCGGGTAGCAGGTCTTCAGAGCTTCCACCTCAATGTTGGGGTAGGGCTCCGCAGCCGCCTTCATGACGCCGATGGCATCCGGCTTGTTGTCCTCGATCACCACCACGCCTTTGGCGCCGGGGAAGATCTTCAGGCAGCACAGAAGACCGCCGATGATCTCCTCAGGCTTCTCCAGCATGAGCCTGTGGTCGCAGGTGATGTAAGGCTCGCACTCGGCACCGTTGGCGATGATATACTTGATTTCTTCGGGCTTGGGCGGCATCATCTTCACGTGGGTCGGGAAACCCGCGCCGCCCATGCCTACGACGCCGCCCCGCTTGATCTTTTCGATGATCTCGGAGGGCGTAAGGGTATCCAGCGGCGTCTCTTCGCCGACGCCCGGGGCATTTTTGAACTCTCCGTCGCTGGCGATCACGATGCATTCTGCCATGGTTCCTGCATCGGTCATCCGCGGTTCGATAGCTTTGACCTTTCCGGAGCAGGAGCTGATGATGTTTGCGGAGATGAACCCATCCGCCTCGGCGATGAGCTGGCCGGCGAAGACCTGGTCATTCCGCTTGACCACCGGCTTGGCCGGACGGCCAGTATGCTGGCTCAGCGGGATGATGACTTCGTCTTTGGGCAGGACCGTTACAAAGGGCTTGTCCTTGGTCTGCTCCTTGTGCGCCTTCGGATGGACACCTCCTCTTACCTGGAAGATCTTCATAGAGTATCCTTTCCTTTAATGAATGGTTGCGAGACAGTGTCTTCATTTTCTGGAAATGAAAGCACCGCCCCAGGATGTACTGGCGTCAAATCCCGCCTGCAGCGTTCCCGCCGACGGGACAGTCACGGCGGAGAGCCATGCGGATCTCCTTATATGGTTTCATTTTCCTGCTCGGCCTGCTTTCGCTTTCGGACCAGGCGGCTCAGGAAAATGGAGACCTGGTAGAGCGCAATCATCGGCACCGCGACCATGACCTGGGAGACCACGTCCGGCGGTGTAATGATGGCTGCCACCAGGAAGATGACGACAATCGCCACCTTCCGCCCCTTGATGAGCCACTCAGCCTTCAAAATGCCGAGCCGGGTCAGGAGGACGGAAGCCATCGGCATCTCAAAGACGATGCCGAAGATGATGAATACCGTCATCAGAAAATTGATATATTCCTTAATGCTGATGGAATCCGTGACCTCAATCCCTTCACTGAACTGGATCAGGAAATGCAGCATAAAAGGCATGGATATAAAGTAGGCGAAGGCGACGCCTATGGCGAAGCAAATCCCCCCGAAAATGAGGGCCAGCGCGAAGAAGACACGCTCGCTCCGCTTCATCCCCGGCACGCAGAAAGCGTACACCTCGTAGGCGATCACAGGGAAGGCGATGACGACCCCGCCGATCAGGGAAATGGAGAAGTATACGAGCAGCAGCTCCTGGGGCGAAAGGTAAACAAAGGTATAATGGTACCTGGTCCCCAGGTTCATCAGCGCTGTCACGATCTGCGGTGCGAAATAAAGACACAGCAGAACGCCGGCCGTGAAGAACACCAGCGCGACGGCCACGCGATTGCGCATTTCCTTGAGGTGGCCGGTCAGCGGCATGCTGCCGTCGCCCGCGGCCTTTTCTCCGCCCGCCGCAGCCTTCTCCCGCGTCTTACTGCTGTTCATCGGGCGTCTTCTTCTCCTCCTTGTCCGCGTCAGCCTCCATGCCCTCGCGGAAGCCCTTCACGCTCTTTCCGAACATGCGGGTCAGCTTGGGGATCTGGGTGGGTCCGAAAATGATGACCACAATGATAAGGACAAGGATCAGCTCCTGTACACCGATTTTCATCTGGGTTCCTCCTGTTGTGACGGCGCAAGTCCCGGCGGATCTTTCGGCCGGCCCGCGCCCTTATAATGTAGTTCTTGAATATGTCTTCGGCGGCCGTGCTTCAGCCGTGCCGGCTGATGACTCCTGCCTCATAGAATGGTAAGCGTCTTCTATGACAGGATGGACATCCGCCCCTCAGGCCAGGTCCTCCTCGTCAAAGGCGTCCTCCGGGACCTCGCCGGCTTCCTCCGCATCCGCGGAAAAACCTTCGGCGCCTGCCTTGGCAGGGCCTGCTATCTCAGCAGATTCCGGTTTCCCGTCAGATACTGCTTCTGCAGTCTTATCAGCCGCTTCCGTCTCCCCAGCTTTGCCGCCGGCTGCCTCTTTTGCACTGTCCGCGGCGGCTGCGGCTTCGGTCTCAGCCTTGTCCGCGGCCGGTTTGGCGTTCGACGTCTTCCCTATATCCCGGAAGGACTTTTCCATGTCCTTCACGGTCCCCCGCACGTCGCGGTCTATCTCCTCGAGAGGCTCGAAGGCCTCGCGGAGGGGCTCCTGGGCTTCCTTCAGCGGTTCCACCACATTTTCCTTCAGCTCATCCGTGACGTCCTTGGTGGCCTTGCGGAACTCCTGGAGACCTGCCCCCAGCTTCTTCGCATAGTAGGGAAGCTTGTCCGGTCCGATCACCAAGAGAGCCACGACAAAGACGACAAGCAGCTCTGCGAATCCGATTTTCATTCGCCATCTCCTTTATACAGCGCCTTCCGCCATCTGAAGCTGAAGATACAGGGCCGCTTCACAGCGCTATTTCTGTATAAACAGGTATAGACCAGGGCACACCAAACGAAACAGCCATATTCCCCCGTCGCGCCCGGCAGAGCGAACACAGCCATCCTCCTCGCATGCTGTCCTGATCGTCCTCTCACTCTTTTATGCGGAATTTACTAATTTAATAACTTTATTATAAAATTCCTGTACCCTTTGTCAAGTGGAACAAGCCTACGCACCTTTTTTTGTACAATCCGCAGGGAACTGCGGCCCGCCCTCTCGGAAAAGCGCCGGCAAACTGCCTACCGCCTTCGGTTGCCATTCCCGGCGTATCCATGATATACTTTCACATGGTTCAGAAGAGGAAAATGACTACATACCCAGTCCCCTTCTGTCCACTCACCTATAAGACATGCCACCAGCTCCTGATGTTTGCTGCAGAGTCAGCCGAAGAAGCTTCCTTCAAGGAGAAATATACGATGAAACGATCCGCTCTCTTCCTTCTCATATTGACACTGGGCCTGACCGGCTGCTCCGGCAGCTATGCCGTCCCCGGAGGCGGGACTGCCTCTGAAAGCGGGGCGGCCGCCGGAGATGTGACCGGAGAAGAGGGAGCGGAGGACGCAGGAAAGTCATCCGCTGAGACGGACACCGCCTCCGATGGCACCCCCGCCACGACCGTGAAAGACCCCGAAGCCGCCATAGGCGACACCATCTACCTCTCCAGCATGGACACGGAAATGACCCTGACCGCCTACGGCAGCAACCGTGCCGAAGCCCTCGCCGCCGCCAGGGATGAGGTCCTCCGCCTCAACGACCTCTTCAGCGTCGGCCTGCCCGGCAGCGACATTTCCCGCGCCAACAGGGACGGGTCCGTCGTCATGTCGGAGGACACCGAGACGCTGGTCCGCGATTCCCTCGCCCTCTACGAGGCGACCGGCGGTCTTTTCGACATCACGATCTACCCCATCATGGACCTCTGGGGCTTCACCACCCAGGAATTCCGGGTCCCGCCGGCGGAAGAACTGGCTGAGGCCCTTAAGCGGGTGGGCTCGGACAGGCTTTCATTTTCCGAAAATGAACACACCCTCACCCTCGGCGAGGGCCAGGCCATCGACCTGGGCGCCATCGCCAAGGGCTACACCTCCGCCAGGATCATGGAGATCTTCCGAGAGCACGGCGTGACGAGCGCCATGGTTTCCCTTGGCGGCAATAT
>CAMONF010000222.1 GCA_946620335.1 uncultured Clostridia bacterium | reverse complement strand
TTTCTCGGTGTTGTGCCGTCGTCCGCGGAAGCGGTCTCGGCAGCTTCCTCAGGAGCAGGTTCTTCAGCTGTCTCCTCGGGAGCAGCCTCCTCTGCGGTCTCCTCAGGAGCAGCTTCCTCCGTCGCTTCCTCAGCCGGTTCAGCCGCCTCTTCTGTGGCGGTGTCGGCAGCGGGAGCTGCAGATGAGGAATCAGAGCCGGAACCGCCGCAGCCTGCCAGGATCGAGGCAGCCAGAGCGCCAGTCATAAGAATGGCCATGATCTTCTTTGCTTTCATAATGTTCCTCCCTTAACTATAAAATTTAGGTCTTCCAAACCTGTTTTTTATTTTAGTATAGCCGCGGGAGTTTTTATATCAATTATCCCATATTTATAGCAATTTTTCCTCTTCTATTGTAATTTGCCTGTCAATTCTCACAAATTTATTTCTTGTTTATAAATGTTTTTTGTCTTATATCCCAATCAATATATCAGTCTTCCATTTTCGAGTTAGGCACTTTATCTAACCCACGTGGCTGATTTTTATACATTCTTCTGAACTGGCCCGGGGTCATACCCACCTCCCGCTTGAAAACAGCGTTGAAATAACTCTGGGAGGAATAATTCAGCATATAACTGATTTCAGAATAAGAATGGTCTGTATTCCGCAGGAGAAATCTCGCCTCCCTGAGGGACAGCTCCTGCTCGAACTGGGAGATGGTCTTGCCGGTCTCCCGCGCGAACAGGGCGGAGAGGTATTTGGGGGAAAGATGAACGTCCTCCGCCAGTTCGCTCACCAGCCGCCTCTCGGGCATATGGGAGATGATACTGTCCATACAGGAGAGCACCGCCGGCGAATACTGGCCACTGTAGTCCTCCTTTACGTCCGTAAAGCTGCGGATCATATCCGCGATTCTTCTGAGTGCCTGGGCGCATACCTCCCTGGCTTCCCGCGCGGTCTGCTTTTTCCTTATGGCCTTTCTCATGTCAAAGACCGTCTGGGTGAGGACACGGCTGCTGATTCCGTCCCTGAAGGCCTGGTTCGCCGCGACGGTCACGTACTCCACGGACCGCATGGCCGTCGTAAAATGATCCTCCTCCGGGAAGAGGGCCTTCATATTGTCATATAAATACCGCTCCGCCTGAACGGATTTCCCGTGATTGATGTATTCGAGAAGCTCCCGCATTATACTGTACCGGTGCTCCTCCTCCTCAATAGCTGTCTGGTCATTTACCGCGATCCGAGTCTCTCCGCTCTTCTTTTCATTCATGCTTCTCTCCCCTGCCGGTCATCGGATGGCAGTGCAAAGGCGACCGGACGCACCGGTCTGCCCCCTGTCCGTGTATGTCTCAGCATACTGTCCCGCGCTCTCCTTTCGCAAGGAGCACAGCGTTTTCCGCTTCGCCAGATATAAAATAAGGACCGCCACACCGGGCGGTCCTTCTGGCTTGCTCTATCTCAGTTGGTCTTGGTAAGGTATGCCTCGATCTGCCGGAGAGCTTCGTTCTCGTCCTCGCCGTTGGCGCTGACGACGACTTCTTCGCCGGTATCAAGGCCGAGTGTCATCATTCCCATAATGCTCTTGGCATTGACCCGGCGTCTGTCGACCTCCAGGTAAATGTCACTTCTGAACTGGCTGGCTACCTGGACCAAAAGCGCTACCGGCCTGGTCTCCAGTCCGCTCTCGAGCTGGATGGTGATCTCTTTTTTTGTCATAATCCTTTTCCTCCTCCAAAGCCTCCTCATGCGGCTCTGTTCTTAGTGCGGCAGGGCAGCCCGTAACAGCCCCCGCTTCCCTTTAAAGAGCAGCTTTCACGCCTGCTCATTTATGTTCGCCTTTTTACGCTCTTCCTCGGCCAGGGCGGCCAGCTTTCTCAGCCGGTGGTTCACGCCTGACTTGCCGATGGGCGGATCGAGCTGCTCACCCAGCTCCGTGAGTGAGGCCGCCGGAAACTGGAGCCGAAGCTCCGCCACCTGCCGCAGTCCAGCAGGAAGCTTTCCGAAGCCGATGGTATCCCGCAGATATTCTATGTCCGCCTGCTGCCTTGCCGACATCTGCATGACGCGGCTGATATTGGCTGCGTCGCAGTTCATCTGCCTGTTCACGTTCCCCTTGACCTGCCGGAAAATGCGGACATTCTCCAGGGCCATCAGGGCCTTCCCGGCTCCCATCTCAGCCAGGGCCTGCACGATCTGGTCTCCCTCCTTGAGATAGACCACATAGTGCTTTTTGCGAAGAACACAGCGGGCGTCGAGGTCGAAGCCGTTCATGATCTGCCTCGCGCGCTCTGCGGCATCCTCCGCGGGTACGACGATTTCGAAATGGTAGTCCTTCTCGGGATCGCTGATGGATCCGCCCGCGAGGAAGATCCCCCGCAAAAATGACCGCCGGCAGCAATCCTGGCTGAGAAGATGGGGATGTCTCACGGCTGCCGTGAGGGTTGCCGAAGCCTCGTCCTTCAAGGCGACCTGATACCGATCCTTCTTCCCAGGTCCCCGGACCTCCTCCGAAAAATCTATGTCTATATTAAATGCTTTTTTAAGTAAAGTAAAGAACTTTCTTGCCAGGTCCTCATTCTCAGTCACAACAAACATATCGCTTTGTCGCCCTTGGCTCTTTATGAGGACCGTCAGCATTCCCGCCAGCTCGGCGATCTGACAATGCCGTGCCGAGGGGAGCACGCCGGCCAGTTCGGCCTTGACATCCGAAGAAAATGACATCCCGAAAACCTCCTGGCCGTCCTCACGGCCGGTTCGCCCTTGACGCCTGCAGAAAATGAAGGCCCGCGCGTCTGCGGCGGTCAGTTCCCGTAATCCTTCTGCTTGGTGACCGGGTCCTTGGCCAGGTCCCGGTGGGAGATCTTGATCCCGTAGCCGCTCTGACCACCCAGCCGCTCATAAAGGCCGTTGGCCAGTGTCACGGACCTGTGCCGGCCGCCTGTGCAACCGATGGCGATGACCAGCTGGTTCTTCCCCTCCTTGACATAGTTGGGGAGCAGGAAGTCCACCATATCCGACAGCTTGTCGAGGAATATCCCGGCCTCCGGGCAGTTCATGACGAAGTCCCGCACCGGGGCGTCATTGCCCGTCAGCTTCCTGAGAGCCGGATCATAGTAGGGGTTGGGCAGGAAGCGGACGTCGAAGACCAGGTCCGCTTCGGGCGGTATGCCGTACTTGAAACCGAAGGACATGACTGAGATATAGAGGTTCTTGTATTCATTTCCCTGGACGAAGATCCGGTCGATCTCCTGCCGAAGCTCCCGGGTAAGCATATAGCTGGTATCGATGATATAATCCGCCTTTTCCCGGAGGAAGTTGATCCTCTCCCGCTCAGCCTTGATGCCGTCCTCGACCTGGCCCTCGGGACCGGCCAGCGGATGGACCCGCCGGGTCTCCTTGTAGCGCTTGATGAGCACGCTGTCCGCCGCGTCCAGGAAGAGGATCTCATAGCGGACGCTCGCGGCATCAAACTGGCGGAGGACCTCAACCAGGTCCTTGAGCAGGGCGCCGGACCGGATATCGATGCCCACAGCCAGCTTGGTGATGTCGGAGGAGCGGCCGTCCATGGAAATCTGCGTGAAGGGCTTCAGCAGCGGGACCGGCAGGTTGTCCACGCAGAAATAGTCCATATCCTCCAGGAAGCGGAGGGCCTGGGTCTTCCCAGCGCCGGACATGCCGGTAACGATGACCATCCTCATATTTCATTCCTCCGTTTTCCAGATTGATGTGGGGAAGCCTGTCTCTCCCGGGAGAGCATGCGCCTCCGATTTTTACTAAAAGTTGGAATACTTCGCGTCAGATTGCAGGTACGTTTCCGTCCCGCCCTGAAAGGGGCTGTAGATTTCGCTTCCCGGCAGAGTCTTGATACACTTCCTGTCATATCACGGGGACGATTCCTGCCTCCTTTGTCCGGGAAGCAGGAACCGCCCCCGCATTACATCACTCAGAATCCCAAAAAGCGCACCTCGGGCGTGAGGGTAACGCCGGCGTCCGCCAGGACCGTCTCCCGCACGAAGTCGATCAGATTCATAACGTCGGCAGCCGTGGCACTGCCGGTATTGATGACGAAGCCGCAGTGCTTCTCCGAGACCTGGGCGCCGCCGATGGTCTTCCCGCGAAGCCCGGCGTCCTGGATCAGCTTGCCGGCGAAGTAGCCCTCCGGCCGCTTGAAGGTGCTGCCGGCGCTGGGCTTGTCCAGCGGCTGCTTGTCGCGGCGTCTCCCTGCCAGTTCTTTCATATAAGAAGAAATAGCTTCCGGATCGCCTTCGCTGAGTCTGATCACAGCCTCCAGGACGATCATGCCGCCCTTCATGATGGCGCTGGTCCGGTACCCCAGAGCCAGGTCTTCCGCAGGCAGGATGCGGATGTTGCCCTCTGCGTCCAGTACCTTGACGCTCACGAGGACGTCCTTCATCTCTCCCCCGTAGGCGCCCGCGTTCATGGTGCAGGCACCACCAAGGGTGCCGGGTATGCCGGCGGCGAATTCAAAGCCGGTGAGGGAAGCTTCCAGGGCCCTGGCAGCCACCGCGGAGAGCAGGGCGCCGGCCTGGGCGATGATTTCATTTCCCTCCACCCGGATATCGTTCATGTTCTTCAGGAGCTGTACGATCACGCCGCGGTAGCCGGCGTCGGCCACCAGGAGGTTGGTCCCGTTGCCCATGACAAAGGCGGGTATACCTGCCCGGGCGGAAAATGAAAGCACCTCCGCCAGCTCCTCCGCCGTGCCCGGCGTGACGAAGTAGTCCGCCGGACCTCCGATCCGGAAGGAGGTGTGGCTCATCATGGGCTCGTTCAGAAGGACCCGGTCTTCCCCGCAGATCCTCCTCAGTTCTTCGGCAGCATTCAGGGCTTGTGTCATATGCAGTGCGTCCCTTTCTGTATTCCCCGCTCCCATCAGCTGTTGCTCAGATAGTTCCGCGCGAACTCGGCCCGGGAGGTGTTGGGGAAGGTGTCTATGATGATCTGAAGGACCCGGTCCGCGTTCTCGTAGTCGCCGGCATCCCTGTAGGAGAAGGCAAGATAATACAGAACGTCGTAATCGGTCGGATTGATGGCGTAGGCCGCCTCCAGGTTCTCGATGGCCACCGAGAGGTCCCGGTCGTCAAAGTTCTCGAAGGCTGCGATGCCCGCCGCCTTGTACTCCTCGAAGGCGGTGGAGTTGGCCTGGGTGTTGACGCTGTCGTAGATGGCCTTGGCCTCCACGCTGAGGAGGGAGACGTCGACCGCCTCCAGGGCGTTGGTGACGGCGTCGTAGGCCCCGTTGTTGTAGGCGTTGACCGCCTTGATCAGGTTCTCGTAGGTGTTGGCCCGCTGGGTGGCCGACTCGATCTGGGCGTTGGCCGTCTCCACCGTGTTCTGGGAGGAGGAGATCTGGGCGTTCAGGGACTCGATCTGGGCCGTCTCGATGGCCATGGTGGAGGCATACTCGGCGATCTTCTCGTCGGCCTCCCGGCTGATGTCCCGGGTCCTGGCCGGTATGATGACGAACCACATGAGGGCCGCGCCGATCAGGATGCCGCCCAGGATGTTCACGACGGCGGCGCCGGCGGAGGTGTCACGGAAAGCCGGCGTCTCCATCTTTCGACGCTCGTACTCCTGGCTGGACTCTTCGTCGTCCCTGCCTGACCAGATCGAGAAGCGGTTCTCGAGGGAGGTCTGGGTGCCGGTCTGCTCGTCCACCTCGTGGAGGAAGCGCAGCGTAGTCGTGTTGGTCTTGTCGATCCGGATGGCGCGCTTTAAGAGGCGGCGGGCCTTCTCGTAGTCTTCATTTTTAATATAGAGAAGGGAGAGAAGGTGATAGCCCTTGATGAGCTTGGGATTCTGGGCCAGGAGCTTCTTCAGCTGGATCATGGCCACGTCCTCGTTGCCGTTGTGGCAGTTCTCCAGGGCCAGATTGTACTTCTTGATGGTCTGGTTGATGGCGTCGAGGCGGTTCGAGTCCTTCTGGAGGTCCTCGATGTACTCCACCGCGATGTTGTCCTCGGGCTGGATATTCTTGGAAATGACCCACTCCGAAAGGGCCGCCACGACCTCGCCGGTCTCAAAGTAGACCAGGCCCAGAAGGTTCCTGGCGGAAATGTTCATTTTGTTGAACTTAAGGCTCCGCCGGAGCTGATCGATGGCGCCGCTCAGGTCACGGACCTGGGCCTTCTCCAGCCCCTGGTTGTAGAAGATTCCGGACAGGACGATGGCCTGCTTCTGCACAGACACGTCACAGCCGCACACCGGGCAGTAGGCGGACTCGGTCAGCTCTGCCCCGCAGTTCATACACTTCATAGGCATTTATTCCTTCTTGTTTTCAGAGGTCTCCTTGAGCATCTCCTGGAGAATATCGATGACGTCCGTCAGGTCGCGGGAGTAGATGGCCCCTTCGGCCTCGTCCACGTCCAGTGAGGGCTTGAATTTTTTCAGTTCTTCTTCGTAATTAATCATGGCAGGACTCCATATGCCGGATTTCCTCCTTCATCATGCCGGCCAGGTATAAACTGCCGCAGATGAAGAGAAGTCCGTCCTTTTTTGCTGTGAGGGCCTCCCTGAAGGCCCGTTCTACGTCGGAAAATGAAGACACGTTCCCGATGCCCCGCCGGCGGAATTCCTCCGCGAATTCCTCCGCGGCCGCTCTCCTCTTCCCGGCGATCTCCGTCGCGAAGACTTCATCGGGCGCGAGCTCCTCCGCCAGAAGGCCGATCATGTCCGCGTAATCCTTGTCGGCGACGGCCGCGAAGAGCAGCACGCGCCGCCGGTCCCCTGCGATCCCCTGGGCGGCCTCGGCGAAGCGCCGGATGCCGTCCTCGTTGTGGGCGCCGTCCAGGTAGACGTCCGGAAGAATCTGCTCCATTCTGCCCTCCCAGCTGGTGACAGCCAGGCCTTCCGCTATCGTCTCATCCGTCAGGGAAGCGCAAAGAGCCGGTGCCTCCTTTCGGAGGACCCGGAGCGCGGTGACGGCCAGGGCCGCATTTTCCGCCTGATAGGGCGCAGCGAATGGCACGGTAAAGACTTCCGGACCACCAACATCATAGCGTGTGGACAGGGAAAAATCAATCGCGCCCCCGCTGTTTTCTAAAACTTTATAATCTTCCGGGCTCACGGGCAGAGCGGAAATGCCCAGCTCCGCGGCCCGGGCGGCGATGACTTCCGCCGCCTTTGGATCGGCCGAATCGTAGACACAGGGCACGCCCGGCTTTAAAATGCCCGCCTTCTCCCC
>CAMONF010000221.1 GCA_946620335.1 uncultured Clostridia bacterium | reverse complement strand
GCTTTGACTGCTATGTGAGCTCGGACCTTGAGGAGTTCGAAGGACCGATCGAGATCTTCCACAGGCCTGAGGGCTTCTTCTCGGACCGGAACTACTGGGCTCCCGAGTGCTATGCCTATGACGGCGCCTTCTGCCTGGTGACGACCTTTGGCGCGGCGGACCGGACGCTGGGTATTTACATTCTGAAGTCCGACAGCCCGACCGGACCTTTTGCGCCCTACGCGGACAGGCTGACGCCGCCCGAGTGGAACTGCATCGACGGAACCCTCTATTTTGACGAAGGCAGGCCGTATCTGTTCTTCTCCAGGTCCCAGCACGGGGCCGAGGACGGGGACTTTGACATGGTTGAGCTCTCCCAGGACCTGAAAAAGGCTGTTTCCGAGCCGGTGAGGCTCTTCACCGCCAAGGATACGCCCTGGGCAAAGCCTCTCCCCTTCTCCAGACAGGAGTTCGGCATCGACACTATGTATTTTTCTGACGGACCGGGGCTTATGAAGCTGGAGGACGGCCGCCTTTATATGATCATGTCCAGCTGGAGCGACAATGGCTACGCGGTCGGCGTCGCCTGCTCCGAGAGCGGGCACGTGACCGGCCCCTGGAAGCTCCAGGAAAAGCCCCTCTACCCGGAGAACGGCGGGCACGGCATGTTCTTTAAGGACCTGACCGGGCAGCTCGTGTTTGCCCTTCACTATCCTAACGACAAGTACCTGGAGAGACCCATTTTCTGGACCTTCCGTCTCGACGACGGGAATTTGGTCCTCGACAGGCAGATTTAAGGGGAAGCTGCATTGGGGCTCAGGGACGGTTTGGAATCAGGGACGGTTCCTTTTCCAGTTTACTGGAAAAGGAACCGTCCCTGATTCCAAACCGTCCCCAGCTCGAAAGAGACACAAGGAGCATCCGGATGATACGCCTATCGGATTATCTGAAAAATGAATACAATGAGAAGGTCTACAAGCTCTCTCTGAGCACCGGCTGCACCTGTCCGAACCGGGACGGGACAGCGGGGTGGGGCGGCTGCACTTTTTGCTCGGCAGGCGGGTCGGGAGAGTTCGCGGCGCACGCCGGCGGCGCGACTGCTTCAACTGCTCATCCGGACTGGGACTCGGCCAGGGCAGCAGCGGAGATCGATCGCCAGATCACCGAGGCAAAGGGACGGATTTCAGCTAAGACCAACGCCCGGCTTTTCATCGCCTACTTCCAGTCCTTTACCAACACCTACGGCGACCCGGACTATCTTGGAAGCCTTTTCCGCGCGGCCCTTGAGAAGGAAGAGGTCGTGATTTTGTCTGTCGCAACGCGACCGGATTGCATTTCCGACAGGATGCTGGAAATCCTGGCGGAACTCAACAATAGTAAGCCCGTCTGGATCGAGCTGGGCCTTCAGACCGCCCACGATCAGACGGCGGAGCGGTTGAATCGCGGTTACCCGAGGGCGGTTTTCGAGGACTGTGTGCGGCGCCTCAAGGAAGCGGGCATTACGGTGATCGTCCACGTCATTTTCGGCCTGCCGGGGGAAACCCGGGAGGACATGCTGGACACGATCCGGTACCTGGCCCGCGTGAAGCCGGAGGGCATCAAGATCCAGATGCTTCAGCTCCTGAAGGGTAGCCGCCTGGCGGAGGAGTACGAGGCCGCGCCCTTCCCGCTGTTCACGCTGGAGGAGTACGCGGACCTGGTGGCCGAGAGTCTCCGGCTCCTGCCGGAGGACATGGTCCTCCACCGGATGACCGGCGACGGCCCGCGAAAGCTGTTGATCGCTCCGCTGTGGTGTCTTGACAAGAAGCGGGTGCTCAATACTATGAATGCCCGGATTGGGGAGTTGTGAAAAAAGTGGGAATCAGGGACGGTTCCTCTTCCCAGTTTTCAAAGAAAACTGGGAAAAGGAACCGTCCCTGATTCCCACTATTTTCACAGCCCCCTCCCCTCACTCTTCCTTCAGCACTTCATGTATCACCTTGGACAGTTCCATGGCTGCCCTCGACCTATAGGAGGAGGGCGGGTAGGCCAGGGCCAGCGGGAGGAAGATGCCCTCCTTTCCGATGGATATAAAATCCACATTCCGGGTCGCCATGGCTGAGTCGTAGGTCAGGGCGAGGGCCAGGCCGGCTCTGGCCATGGCCAGGGCCAGGGAGGCGGTAAGGTTGTCATTTCTGGTGATGGGCAGCTTCCGGCAGGCGGCGAACTGCTGCCGGGCGATCCTGCCCAGCCGCGTGTCCGCGGGGCCGAGGACGAACTCGAAGCGGGCGGCGTCCTTGAAATCGACCCAGGTCCGCCCGTCCTCGCCGGTCTTCAGATACTGGTGGATGGGGTGGTCGCGCCGCGCGGCGATGACGACCTCGTCGTTGAACAGAATCTCCACATTCTCATCATGGCGGAGCCTGTGGAGCGGGAAGGCCACTACGCCCATGTCCAGCTGCCCCTCCAGGATATGGGTCTCCAGCGGAATGGTGTCCAGCTCGGTGATCTGGACCGCCACGTCCGGGAACCGCTGGTAAAAAGCCTTGAGAATCGGCGGCAGCAGCTCCTGGGCCCGGAAGGTGGAGATGCCCAGGCGAACGGTGCCGCCCTTCATTTCATTGATATCCCGGATTCTCGCCTGGGAATCCAGGTAAATGGACTGGATCCTGGCGGCGTCCTCAATAAACGCCTGGCCGGCCGCCGTGGGCACGACGCCCCGGGATGTGCGGAGAAAGAGCTGGCAGCCCAACTGGTCCTCGAACTGCCGCAGGAACTGGGACAGGGAGGGCTGGGTCATGAGGAGCTTGTCCGCAGCCTTCGATATGGAGCCGCACGATGCGATGGTCAGAATGTAATCTATTTCCTTAAGTTCCATGGAACCTCCCTGCTTTCGGTACGTACCTCTCAGCCCTTTCACGGTTGTTGTCACCTCCTTATTATAGGTTATTATGATACATATAGTCATAGGAATAACCTATACCCAGTATAGAGCTTTGAGAATTTCGCGGCAAGCCGCATTTTTATAAAATGAAAGCAACAAAAGGAGAGGACGGAAGGTCCTCCCGGAACCCGAAGAAAATGAAATCCGGCCACAGCGCCGGACCCGCAAGGAAAGGAGAACATCATGGCTGTATCAGGACTTCAGGTACCCTATTGCACCGGCAGGAACACACCGTCCTATGAGATCCCCCAAGGCGCTTGCGATTGCCACCACCACATCTACGATCCGGTCCGCTTCCCCTACAGGCCGGAGGACGTCAGGAACCAGCCGCCCGCGGACGTGGCCTGCTACCGCCTCCTCCAGAAGAAGCTGGGGACCACGAGAAACGTCATCGTGCAGCCCTCCGCCTACGCCCTGGACAACAGCTGCACCCTGGACGCCCTGAAGACCATGGGCAAGGAAAATACCCGCGCTGTGGTGGTCATCGACAACTCCGTCACCGACAAAGAGCTGAAAGAGATGGATGAAATGGGCGTCAAGGGCCTGCGCTTCAACCTGAACAGCGGCGGCGGCCCCTCCAGGCTGGACGAGATCCGGACGCTTGCGGAGCGGGTAGCCCCCCTCGGCTGGTCCATCAGCTTCTTCATGGCCGCCGACCTGGTGGTCTCCATGGAGCAGTTCATCCGCAATCTTCCCTGCGAGGTCGTCATTGACCACAGAGGCCACCTCCCGGCAGACCAGGGCATAAACCACCCCGCCTTCGAGGTCCTCTGCTCCCTCCTTAAGGACGAGAAGATCTGGCTCAAGCTGACCGGCCTCTACATCGACTCCGCGAAGGAAGACTTCTCCGACACCATCGCGGTGGGCAAGGCCCTCTGCCAGGTCAACCCGGACCGCTGCCTCTGGGGCACCGACTGGCCGCATCCCATCGTCTTCGACCGGAAGCAGCCCTTCCCCAACGACGCGGACATGCTGGACGCCCTCTACGAGCAGGCCGGCAATTACGAGAACTTCAAGAAGATTCTGGTCGACAACCCCGCCAGGGTATATGGATTCTGATCGGGAATCCGGAAAGGAGCGGACATTATGCTTGGTATCTTGATTATCGCCTCCATCGCCATCGCCATTTTCCTGGGCGCCAGGACGAAAATTAACACAGGCCTCTTCTGCATGGTCTTTGCCTACATCATCGGCTGCTTCGTCATGGGCCTCAAGACCAAGGAGATCATCGCCTTCTGGCCCACCTCCACCATGTTCGTCATTCTCTCGGTATCCCTTTTCTACAACATAGCTGCCATCAACGGGACACTGGAAAAAATGTCCGGCGCCCTCCTCTATGCCTGCAGACGCTTCCCGGGCCTTCTGCCCTACGCCCTCCTGGCCGTCGCCGTCATCCTCTCCGTCATGGGCGCGACCTACTTCACGGTCCTGGCCTTCCTGGCCCCCATCACCCTCATCATCTGTGAGGAGTCCAGAATGGACAAGCTGACCGGCGCTATCGCCATCAACTGCGGCGCCCTGGCCGGCGGTAATTTCCCCACATCCAACCTCGGCGTCGTCTTCCGTGGCCTGGCTGACACTGCCTACGAGAACAACCCTGACCTGCCCGTCATCGACACCTTCCTGGCGGAAATGCAGATCTTCCTCTTCGCCGTCCTCTTCTCCATCATCCTCGTCACCATCGTCCGTTTCGGCTTCCGCTCCAACCGCAACATCGGCAAGGGCGTTGAATTCAAGAAGCCGGAGTCCTTCACCAAAGACCAGAAGACGACGCTGACCCTCATGATGGCCATGATGGTCCTGGTCCTGGTCTTCCCGCTCTTAAAGCTCTTCATGCCGGGAAATGAAACCATCTCCATGATCGCCGGCAAGATCGACGTAGGCCTGGTGGCCATCATCTTCGCCGTCATCGCCCTGCTCATGAAGCTGGCTCCCCAGAAGGAAGCCATCGCCAGGATCCCCTGGAACACCATCATCATGATCGCCGGCGCCGGCATGCTGATCGCCGTCGCTGTGGAGGCGGGCACCATTCAGGCCCTCTCCAACTGGATCGGCGCCAACGTGCCCACCTTCCTGGTCCCCATCGCCTTCAGTATCGTCGGCGCCATCATGAGCTTCTTCAGCTCCACCACCGGCGTCGTCGCTCCGGCCCTCTTCCCGCTGATCCCCGGCCTGGCCGCCTCCACCGGCCTCTCCGCCACCGCGCTCTTCGCCTGCACGGTCCTCGGCGCCCAGTCCTCGGCCATCAGCCCCTTCTCCTCCGGCGGCAGCCTGATCCTGGGCTCCTGCGGAGATGAGGAGGAGAGAAACGTCCTCTTCTCCAGGCTCCTTATGACAGCGGTGCCCATCAGCGTCCTTGTCTGCGCAGCCTACAACTTTATCGTAGCCATGATCCTGTGATACCTCATCCGCCGCCGGTCCCGGAAGAGTGGGGCCGGAAGGGCGGAGATGGGGAGGGTAGTCATTTTACAAATGAAAACACCCGGGAGCCGAGCGGAAAGCTGCCGGGAAAACAAGAACAAGGAGGCACATTATGGTTAAACTGTACGACGGCGGCATTTATCTTGTGAATGGAAGAGAAATTGTGCCTGAGCAAGAGTCGGAAAAGGTGATGGCCCTGACCGGTCAGGCTCCTGAAAAGGAGGAGGCCCGCAAGGGTACCATGGCCTACGGCATTCTCGCTGCCCACAACACCTCCGGCGACATGGACCACCTTCGGATGAAGTTCGACTCCATGACCAGTCATGACATCACCTACGTAGGCATCATCCAGACGGCCAGGTCCTCCGGAATGAAGGAGTTCCCCCTTCCCTACGTTCTGACCAACTGTCACAACTCCCTGTGCGCCGTGGGCGGCACCATCAACGAGGATGACCACATGTTCGCCCTCTCCGCGGCCCACAAGTACGGCGGCATCTATGTCCCCACCAACATGGCGGTCATCCACTCCGTGAACCGTGAGCTCATGGCGGGCGGCGGGCGCCGGATTCTGGGCTCCGACTTCCCCACCCGCGTCGGCGGCCTTGGCGCCCCGGCCCTCGGCGAGGGCGGGCGCGGC
>CAMONF010000220.1 GCA_946620335.1 uncultured Clostridia bacterium | reverse complement strand
TTCCCACTTTTCATTTTATGAAAAGTGGGAAAAGGAACCGTCCCTGATTCCCATTTTCTCACTTTCCCTTCTGAAAAGTGGGAAAAGGAACCGTCCCTGATTCCCATTTTCCCGCCAGATCCCTGGCGTCCGTTTTATCTCTTCTTATAGTTCCGGATCAGCAGAGCCTCAAGGCCCAGGATCAGAACAGCCACTGCGATATCCGCACCGATGAGGACCTTCATCCAGTTCTCCATGCCGTTGCTCACATCGCCAGCATAGGCCCGGCTGTTGACCACGGTGTACATGATATCATGGCATGCACGGCGCATGTGCTGAAGGGAGGTGGCGCCTTCGGTGTCGGAGGCGAAGTTTGTGCCGATGTCGAAGGTGGACAGGCAGCAGGCGCCGCCGGCTTCCAGCATCTGGTCGGCATTCATGTTGTAGGCTCCGGCGAAATAGTCGGTCTCGACGAAACCGTTAAAGCCCCACTCGTCGCGGAGGACATTGGTCAGGAGCTGCTTGTGGCCGCCGGCCCAGCGTCCGCCGATGTAGTTGAAGGAGGACATGACCGCATGGGCATCGCCTTCCTTGACGCAGATTTCGAAGGGTCTCAGATAGATTTCGCGCATGGCCTGCTCGGTGGTCCAGGTGCAGATCATGGCCCAGCGGTTGGTCTCCTGCTCGTTCATGGCAAAGTGCTTCATGTAGCCGTAGACACCAACGTCAGCAGCTCCCTTGATGGCCTGAGCGGACATCTTGCCGCAAATCAGGGCATCCTCGGAGAAGTACTCGTAGTTACGGCCGCCGAGGGCGGTGCGGTGAAGGTTAGCGGAGGGGGCATACCAACCGGAGGCATTCAGCGCGTCGGCCATGATGCCCATGTCGTTGCCGTAGGTCCAGGCCAGGTCCTCATTCCAGGTGCCAGCGATGACGATGGCGGAGGGGAAGCCGACGGAACCGGCGCCAGTGAAGTTGTTGCTGACAGCGGAGGGGCCGTCACAGTCGATGGTGGAGACCTTGCCGACACTGGGAGCGGCGGCGGTCTGGAAACCGGCGTGGGCGATCATATCCAGCATTTCGGGAACAGTGAGTTGGTCAAGCAGACCTTCCCAGGCCGGATCGTCGTATTCGAGTCCGCGCATCTGGGCCAGGGTTGCTCCGTTCTTAGCGCCGAGTGTCGGGACTTCAGCCTCCGGATCCTGTTCCATGGAGAAGTTGGCGGTCCAGATGAAGGTATCCTTCTGCTCATCTGCCATAGTCAGGCTGGCCGGGGCCGCCGTGGCTTCCGCCAGGTTGGCGAAATGGTCCGCTCTGGAGAGGTAAGTCACATTGCCTCTGGCGTCGTCGAACTGGTTGATGGCCGCGGTCTGGTCGGATTCGCGCTTATTGTTCTCGTTATAAACGACAGTCTCATCAACAGTGTGGGTGTAGGAATCGATCACATGGTGGGAGTCCGCGTTGACGGAAAGGATGTAATCGCCCGCCTCCAGTACGTAGCAGCGCTCTGTCAGGTCGTCGTAGGATGCAAGATCCTCTTCACGGATGCTAAAGGAAACGGTCTCAGAGGCACCAGGCTCCAGCATACCGGTCTTATCAAAGGCAACGAGGTTTGCGCTGGCCTTTTCGATACCGCCGTTCGTGTAGGGCGGATTGCAGTAGATCTGAACGACCTCCTTGCCGGCCACACTGCCGGTGTTGGTCACCGTCACATCCATGGAAATGACGCCATTGCTCTCCTCCGCCTTCTCAAGCTTCTGCTCGAAGGTGGTATAGCTCAGGCCGTAGCCGAAGGGATACTGCACAGCCGCGTCATAGTCCAGAATACCTTCCGCCGCCGCTGTCTCGAAGAAACGGTAGCCCAGATAGATACTCTCGTTAATGTTCACAAATGTCGGTGTGGTGCCGCCCATGTAGGGGTCGCTGGCGTCGACGGCAAATTCAGACATGTTGTCATAGGAGAAGCCGCCGAAGTTGTTCCACCAGGGAGCGACGGTCAGATCATAGAGGAATGTGTCGGCTGTCTTGCCGGAGGGGTTCACTTCACCGCTCAGGATCTCGCCCAGGGCGTCGAAGCCGGTCTGGCCGGGGCCGGCGCACCACAGCACGCCCTTGATCTGCGGGTAGTCATTTACGAATCCCATCTCGAAGGTGGTCACGCCGTCGTAGACCAGGATAACGTTTTCAAAATTGGCGCAGACCATGTCGAGGACGTCTTTCTCGGTCCGGCTGAGCTCCAGGTAGGACTGGCCGGGCTCGAAGTCCGCGTAGTCAGCGGAGTTGGGGGTGTAGGCAGCGGTACTCATATCGGCGGGAACGTCGCTTCCCTCACCGCCCCACCGGGCGATGACCATGACGGCCGTATCGGAGAAGGCTTTGGCGTTGTTCATCAATTCTTCCGAATAGGTGGCAGCGGGGGGCTCAGGCAGGCTCCAGTCGCTGCCGTAGCCGGCGCGGGCGCCGCCGAAGGCATTGTAGAAGTCGGTCAGCTCGCTGTTGACCTCAAAACCGGCGTTGCCCAGGCCCTCCAGCAGGGAGGTCTTCGGGTAGAGATCGTTCAGGGCGCCTGCGCCGGAACCGCCGTAGATGGGGTTCACACCAGCCCAGCCGAAAACGTTGATCTTCTTTCCGCTCTCGAGGGGGAGAAGGTCCTCATTTTCCAGAAGCACGATGCCTTCCCGGGCAATCTCGCGGGTGTGTTCGTTGGTGGCCTCTGTGATTTCGTCGGAAATCGTGCCGCTCCCGCCGGTCGCCAGAGTCAGCAGGGTTGACATGGGGCCGGTGCAGATCAGGTTGACGGTCACCACAAGCCCCAGCAGAATGGCCAGCAGGGCATTGCCGCGCACCAGCTTGCGGACCTTGACGCTCTTCTTACCGCAGACGATCATGGCGATCAGCGCAAGGACCACCACGACAGCGAATCCGATCAGGTACTGCTTACAGCTGTTGAGTACGCTGATGACGTCGCTCATGTTCAGTTCAATCATAGTTACCTCCCTTTTCATTTGCCTGTTCCGTGACCTGCCGGGGATACCTGACCCGGGTCGGTCCTCTCTTTGTCGGCTTCAGCATAAGGCAGGGAGGCGGGCTTGTCCACGGCTCTGACGTACTCGGTCATTTTGACGCCGTACTCCGTCGTCGGACCATAGGCACTTTGCCTTCTCTTCTGGTATACTGTATAAGGATTTCATTTACATTACAGAGGAGGCCGGCTTCCATGCATCACATTGCTTTTGTGGAAGATGATCTTGCCACCGCGCAGCTGCTCGAAGAGTACCTTAATCGCTATGCGCGGGAGAAAAATGAAGACCTGCAGACGACCCGCTACAGCACGGCGGAGGCCTTTCTGCAGGAGTATTCGCAGCGCTTCGCCCTGGTTCTCATGGATATCCGCCTGGGCAACGGCATGAACGGGATGGAGGCCGCCAGGAAGCTTCGGCTTCTGGATGAATCCGTGCCGCTCATATTCATCACAAGCCTGGCCCAGTATGCCGTGGGGAGCTATGAGGTCGGCGCGCTGGATTTTCTTCTGAAACCCTTCTCCTACTACCAGTTGGCCATGAAGATGGACAAAGCCATGCGCGTCATCGCCAGGGAGGAGGATATCCGGCTCCCGGTGGCCACCGAGTCGGGTCTACGTATCCTTTCCTCCAGGGAAATCACTTACCTGGAGGTCTCTGACCACGATCTGCTCATCCATACCGAGAAGGAGGTCCTGCGCACCCGTGACAGCCTCTCCCGCAAGGAGAAGGAGCTGGCCGGCCGCAGCTTCATCCGGGTGAACATCTGTTACCTGGTCAACATGCATTATGTGTCGGAGATCAGCGGATCCATGTTGGTGCTCACCACCGGTGAGCAGCTGGCCATCAGCCGTTCCCGCAGGAAAGATGTTTTCTCCGCCCTTGCAAAATATCTGGGAGGTACACTCTGATGTTCGCGAGAATCCACTATATCAATCTGCTTGTCATGGCTGAAGTCCTGCTGGGAGAGCACCTGTTCGCGAGACTGCTGACGCACCGGGAGAACTACGTGCCCAGGATTATCGGGAGTACGCTGGCCTGTCTGGCAGCTGCTTTTCTCTTTCCTGTCCCGTCAGCCTTTTCGTCGATTCTGTCGGCGTCGCCTGCCCTCATCCCCTATGGAACGATGATGTATCTGTCCATCTTTGCGTTCTCCGTGGCAGGACTGTGGATTTGTTACCAGGAGGATATGTACAGCATCCTCTTTTGCGCC
>CAMONF010000219.1 GCA_946620335.1 uncultured Clostridia bacterium | reverse complement strand
GAGCAGGGAGCTTGCTCGCTGCCCGCTCAGCGCGTCTCGAGGTATGCCCGGATCTCCCTGACGAAATGCCGTCCGTACCGGAGGCACTTCCAGATCCCGCTCCCTTCTATGAAAATGAGCCCCGCCAGCGTGGTCGGCCGTTCCCTGGCCATGTCGTGGATGGTCCGGTCGGGGAAGATCTTGTGGGGGAGGCATTTGCACTCCTTCGAGAGGCGGAGACGAAGAGCCCGGAGCTCCTTCATGAGGACCGGATCCTCCTCCCCCGGAAGGAGCGGCGGCTGGCGGTCCAGGGAAAAATGAAGACACACCGAGCAGTTCCCGCAATAGTCCGGCGCCGCCTCGCCAAAGTAGCCGAGCATGGCCTTTCGGAGGCATTCCCGGCCGGAGGCATAGCGGCGGATGGCGAGGAACCGCTCCCTCTTGACACCGGCCTGGGAGGTGGAAAGACCGATGAAGAAGCGGTTGATCTTGAGGTCCTGGGGCGTGGTGAGGAGGATGCAGGAGGCGCTCTTGCCGTCTCGACCGGCCCGGCCGGCCTCCTGGTAGTAATTTTCCAGGTCGCCGGGCATGTTCCAGTGGATGACGAAGCGGACGTCGGGTTTGTCGATGCCCATACCGAAGGCGTTGGTGGCCACCATGAGGAGAAATTGGCCGGAAAGCCAGCCGTTCAGGCTCCGGGTCCGGTCCTCGGGGGTCATGCCGGCGTGGTAGGCCCCTGCCGTGATGCCCTCGGCGCGCAGGCGGCGGAGGGTGGCGTCGACGGTCCGCCGGGTGAGACAGTAAAGAATACCGCAGGTCCCCTGGTATAGCCGGAGCAGCTTACACAGTTCGGACCACTTGTCCAGGGGCTTTCGGACTTCGAAGTAGAGGTTGGGTCGGTCGAAGCCGGTGGTGAGGCGGAAGGGGTCTTGCAGGCCAATCAGATCTTCGATGTCCCTGCGGACCGCGGGAGTGGCAGAGGCTGTGAGGGCGACTGTGACCGGGCGTGAGGGGAGGGATTCGAGGAAGGTCTTTATTTCCAGATAGGCGGGGCGGAATTCACGGCCCCACTGGGAGACGCAGTGGGCCTCGTCCACGGCCAGGAGGGATATGCGGCAGTGGTCCCGGAGGAAGGCCAGCTCCTGCGTGCGGAGGCGTTCGGGGGAGACGTAGAGGAGGCGGAGGCGGCCGGAGACACACTGGCGGAGAATGGCGCTCCGGGCTGCTTTGGTTTGGGTGGAGCTCAGGAAGGCGGCCGGGACATTGCGCCGTTTGAGGGAGGCGACCTGGTCCTCCATGAGGGAAATGAGCGGCGAGACGACCAGGGTGAGCCCCGGAAAGAGAAGGGCGGGCACCTGGTAGCAGACCGATTTGCCGGCGCCGGTGGGGAGAACGCCAAGGACGTCGCGGCCGGAGAGGATGGCGGATACGACTTCGGCCTGGCCGGGGCGGAAGTCCGGATAGCCGAACACGCGAAAAAGAGCCTCGCGGGCGGAGGCGGGAAGGGTTTGATTTTTCATAGAAAGCCTTTCTTTTGTCAGAAAATTGACGCGGCAAGGCTTTGACTATTGCACAAAAATGGAGGGGGGAATACAATAAAAAGTAGGACGCGCGGGACCGCATGGCCCGCGGACTGTGGAATTTGCCCTTATTGTAGAAGAGCGCGTGCCGCCTGTCAAGGCGGCGGACAGGGGGGAAACGTGGGCGTTTACAGGTATTTCGGAAACTCATCGGCTTCTGTCAGAATCGGAAAGGCACCTGAGGACCTGGGCAGGAAGGAGTACAGGCGCCGGGCCCTGGCCAAGGCCGACCAGGCTGCCGCCCTGCTCGCGGAAATGCCCGGCGTTCTGGTCATTGTGGTGGCCGGGCCTGAGGGCAAGGGCCGCCGGGAGCTCCTGGATTTCCTCGAAGAGAGGCTTCGGCCGGCGGAAATCCTGGGGGCGGCGGACCTCGAGGAGCGGATCCTCACGCCTCTTCCGGGCGAGCTGTACATTCTGTATACGGAAAATGAAGACATTGAGGACGCCAGGATCGAGGGCGAGCCCCATTTCATTGAGGTGTCGTTGGATTCAGGGCGGAAGGACAAGCGGCAGAAGTGGTTCGCCCGCCTTCTGGTCCTGCGGGCTTTGGTCCGGACCCTCAAGCGGATGCGGAAGGACGCGGAGCTGGAGGCCGCCTCGGCGGAAGCCCTGGCCTCCTTCATCGGACTTGATATGGAGGATGAGGAGGACGAAGTGCCGGCGGCGGAGGAGCCTTTGAGGAAGGTTCTGCCGGTGGAGGAGCCTGTGGGGGCTGAATTGCCGGTGGCAGAAGAGGCTGCGGAGGAAGAGGCTGCGGAGAAGGAAGTGCCGACGGCGGAAGAGGTCGCGGAGAAGGATTTGCCGGCGGCGGAAGAACCGGTCGGTGAAGAAGTAATAGATGTGACCGATGCTGCCGAGGCAGAGAAAGCGGCTAAGAAGGCTGCGAAGAAGGCTGCCAAGAAGGAGAAGGCTGCCAGGAAGGCAGCGGAGAAAGAGCAGAGAGCAGCTGAGAAGGAACACAAGGCAGCTGAGAAGGAACACAAGGCAGCTGAGAAGGCAGCTGAGAAGGAACACAAGGCTGCTGAGAAGGCTGCTGAGAAGGAACACAAGGCTATTGAAAAGGCTGCAGAGAAAGAACTGAAGGCGGCCGAAAAGGCTGTAGAGAAGGAGCAGAAGGTAGCTGAAAAGGCTGTAGAGAAGGAGCGGAAAGCAGCTGAAAAGGCCGTGGAGAATGAGCAGAAGGCGGCTGAAAAAGCTTTAGAGGATGAGCTGAAGGCAGCCGAAAAGGCCGTGGAAAATGAGCAGAAGGCGGCTGAAAAATCTGTGGAGAATGAGCTGAAGGAAGTCGAAAAAGCCGCTGAAAAGGAACAGAGGACCGCCGAACAGGCAGCAGAAAAAGAGAAGAAGATCGCTGAAGAGGCGACAGAACAGGCTGAGGAAAGACCGGCGGATGCGGTTGAGGAGATTCCGAATGGAGCTCCTGCGGCAACCGAGGCACAGACACTCGCGGATGTGGTGGCGCCGGAGGGTGAGCCTTCTCCTGAAGGACTGGAGAAGACTACTGAGAATACAGCCGCAACGGGAGATAATGCGGCCGAGGAAGAGAACGAGTTTACCCGTCACAGCCTGGAAGACTGGTTCAGGGCGCAGTATCTGGCTGACGATGAGGACGAAGACGAATGGCCGCTCCAGAAGGCAATTGACCGCGCTGCAGAGGATCTGGGGCGGGCGGATGATGAGGATGAACTGTCAGGTGTAGCAGAAGATGTACAAGAGCCGGAGGTAGCAGGAGAGCCTGCCGAAGAGGTTGCGCAGGAAGCTGCCGAAGCAGCCGTAGAAACAGAAGAATCTGTACAAGAGCCTGCGGAAGAAGCTCCTGAGGTCTCCGAACCTGATGCGCCGTGTGAGGAGGAAGCACCTGAGGTCTCCGAGCCTGTTGCGCCATCTGAGGAAGCACCTAAAGCTTCTGAGCCCGGTGCGCCGTCTGAGGAAGCACCCGAGCTTCCCAAACCCGCCACGCCGCCCGATGAGCTCGATCCTGTGATCATCGGCCGCCGCCTGGGAGGCTGGAAGCGGAAAAAACGGAAACGTTCATAAATTGTAAGTGTCTTCATTTTACAAACCGCCCGGCCTGGGGTATAATCAAAGCGCTGACCATATACCCCATCCGGGAATAGGAGGATAAGAAGAAAATGAGAGCCGCCAACCTGACGCTGCTTACCGATCTATATGAGCTGACCATGATGCAGGGCTATTTCAAGAACCCGACGGACCAGATCGTCGTGTTCGACGCTTTCTACAGAAAGAACCCCTGCGACGGCGGTTACGCCATCTGCTGCGGTCTGTCTGATGTCATTGAATATATCAAGAACCTGCATTTTACCTATGAGGACATCGAGTATCTGAAGAGCCTGGGCATCTTTGAGGATGATTTCCTGGATTACCTGGCGGGCTTTCATTTTACCGGAGATATCTGGGGCATTCCGGAGGGGACGGTCATCTTCCCGCGTGAGCCCATGCTCAAGGTCATCGCGCCCATCATGCAGGCCCAGCTGATCGAGACGGCGGTCCTCAACATGCTGAACCACCAGTCCCTGATCGCCACCAAGGCTGCCCGCGTCTGCTACGCTGCCAAGGGCGATGCCGTCATGGAGTTCGGCCTTCGCCGGGCCCAGGGACCGGACGCCGGTATCTACGGCGCCCGCGCGGCTGTCATCGCCGGCTGCGCCGGTACCTCCAACGTCCTCACGGGCAAGATGTTCGATGTGCCCATCCTGGGAACTCACGCCCACAGCTGGATCATGAGCTTCCCCAGCGAGTACGAGGCCTTCAAGGCCTACGCCAAGATCTATCCCAACGCCTGCACGCTGCTGGTCGACACCTACGACGTGTTGGGTTCCGGCGTGCCCAATGCCATCCGGGTCTTCACCGAGATGCGCGAGGCCGGCATCAAGCTGACCCGCTATGGCATCCGCATTGACTCCGGCGACCTTGCCTACCTGTCCAAGAAGGCTTACGAGATGCTTTGCGCGGCGGGCTTCCCGGACGCCATCATTTCTGCCAGTTCCGATCTCGACGAGTACCTGATCGTGGACCTCAAGCAGCAGGGCGCCAAGATCAACTCCTGGGGCGTCGGCACCAACCTGATCACGGCCAAGGACAACCCGGCCTTCGGCGGCGTCTACAAGCTGGCGGCCATCAAGAACAAGGGCGACGCCGAGTTCACGCCCAAGATCAAGCTTTCCGAGAACTCCGAGAAGGTGACCAATCCGGGCAACAAGAAGATTGTCCGCATTTACGACAAGGAGACTGGCAAGATCCGCGCCGACCTCATCTGCCTGGAGGAGGAGACCTTCTCTGAAAATGAAGACATGATCATTTTCGACCCGGTGGAGACCTGGAAGAAGACCAAGCTCCGCGCCGGCACCTTCACTCTCCGTGAGATCATGGTGCAGGTCTTCCGGAACGGCGAGTGCATTTACCACAACCCCGCCTCCACCATGGAAATCCGCGAATACTGCCTGGCTGAGCAGAACAGTATGTGGGAGGAGACACGTCGTCTCGTGAATCCTCACCAGATGTACGTCGACCTCTCCGACAAGCTCTACAAGATCAAGAGTGAGCTGCTCGAGGAGATGAGTATGGCGGCGCTTAAGTAAGGTAGATTCAGGGACGAACTGGAATCAGGGACGGTTCCTTTTCCAGTTTTACTGGGAAAGGAACCGTCCCTGATTCCAGTTCGTCCCTGATTCAAAAAAATATTTGTAAAAAAAGTGAAAAAAGGGCTTGCGCTTTCAGGAGCAACGGTATATAATACCGATTGTTGCAAAGATTGGGCTATCGCCAAATGGTAAGGCAACGGACTCTGACTCCGTCATTTCAAGGTTCGAATCCTTGTAGCCCAGCTAAGAAAACCCCGGAAGATTTCTTCCGGGGTTTTTGCTTTCCTTGGGGGGAAAACTGGGAATCAG
>CAMONF010000218.1 GCA_946620335.1 uncultured Clostridia bacterium | reverse complement strand
GCCGTGTACCGAACGGTACGCACGGTGGTGTGAGAGGACGGGGGTTAATCACCCCCTCCTACTCGATTTCTGTCAGAAAATGTCTGCCGATGCAGCTTTTCTCAGTTCTTGTGGACCTTGTCGAAGGTCTCCAGGATGAAGTCCTCCGGCTCAGCGGTAAGACGGCTCACGACGACGTTGGCGATGAGGCCGAAAATGAAGGCCGGCAGCAGCTCGTAGATGGCCAGCGCGCCGCCCAGCGGGGCGATGAGGAACTTCCACACGAAGACCATGACTGCGCCGACGATCATGCCGGCCAGGGCACCCTGGCGGTTGGACCTTCTCCAGAAGAGGGCCAGAAGCATGGTCGGGCCGAAGGTGGCGCCGAAGCCGGCCCAGGCGAAGGAGATGACGCGGAAGACGGAGCTGTTGGGATCCCAGGCCAGGAAGACCGCGATGACGGCGATGCCGATGACAGTCAGACGGGCTGCATGCATGGAAGCCTTGCGGCTCAGCTTGACGTGGGCGAAATCCTGGAGCAGGTCCTGGGAGACGCTGGAGGCGGCGGCCAGGAGCTGGGAGTCGGCGGTGGACATGGTGGCGGCCAGGATGCCGGCCATGATGATACCGGCCATGAGGATGAAGAAGAGGCCGTGCTTGCCCATGAGGTCGGCGATCTTGATGACGATGGTCTCAGCATCGGAGCCGGTGGTCAGGTAGGGGATGAGGCCCGCCCTGGACATGGCGTTGCCGATGATGCCAATGAAGACCGCGATGGCCATGGAGAAGACGACCCAGACGGAGGCGATCCGGCGGGACATGTTGAGCTCCTCCTCCCTGCGGATGGCCATGAAGCGGAGCAGGATGTGGGGCATGCCGAAGTAGCCGAGGCCCCAGGCCAGGGTGGAGACTACCGGCAGGAAGCCAAAGGAGCCGGCCGAGTTGGTAGCCATATCATAGCCGGCGCCGAGGTCAAGATAACCCGGCAGGGAGGCTGCGTTCTCCATGACAGCGCCCATGCCGCCGGCCTGGCCGATGCCGAAGAAGACGACGACGATCAGGGCCACGGACATGAAGATGCTCTGGATGAGGTCGGTGGTGGAGACGGCCATGAAGCCGCCCAGGGTGGTGTAGCCGATGATGATGACGGCGCCCACCAGCATGGAAATGTGGTAGTCAAAGCCGAAGAGGGTATTGAACAGCGTTCCCACGGCCTTGAAACCGGAAGCGGTGTAGGGGACGAAGAAAATGATGATGACCAGGGCTGCGATGAGACCCAGGAGATTCTGCTTATCCCCGTAGCGGCGGGAGAAGAAGTTGGGGATGGTGAAGGCCGCAATCTCGTCGGAGTAGCGGCGCAGGAGCCGGGCGACCAGGAGCCAGTTGAGGTAGGTGCCGGCGGCCAGGCCGATGACCGTCCAGCCGACCTCCGCCACACCGGCGAAGTAGGCGAGGCCCGGCAGGCCCATGAGCAGGTAACTGGACATATCGGAGGCTTCCGCGCTCATGGCTGTGACGATGGGACCAAGCTTGCGCCCGCCGATAAAGAACTCGCTGGAGCTCGAACCGCTGCCCCGGGAGCTGAAGTAGGCGCCGACTAGGACCATGGCCAGCAGATAGACCACGATGATGACCAGAATGAGTGACGTAGATGAGACCATACTCTCCTCCTTTAAAACAGTGAAGCGATAGCACACTAAATCGTTTTCTATAGAATATACAATAGCTTTATGCATTTGGCAAACGAAAAATACAAATCGGGAGGTAGAAATGGCAAAAATGAGTACATTTGGAGCCCGATAAACGGTATAATGGTCATGATATTATGAATTTGCACGGCAGGCGGACCTATGAACAGGAAAAAAACTCCCCGGGAAAATGAATACAGAGCCATCAAGCGCCGCGTCCACCAGATGGTGGAGGTGGGCTTCATCGAGGACGATCTGAGCCGGAGCTACGACATCGTGAACCTCCTGGCCATCTGCCTCAACCTCCTGGCGGCCACCCTGCTGACCTTCGAGGGCATTACGCAGCAGATGGGCGGTGTGCTCACGGCTGTGGAATCGGTGACTGTTTTATTTTTCACAGTCGACTACATCCTGCGGCTTTGGACGGCTGATATCCTGTATCCCGGGAAAGGGAAGGTGGCGGCCTGGGTCAGGTATGCATTTTCCTTCGCGGGCATCGTGGACCTTCTGTCCTTCCTGCCTTACTACCTGCCTGTCTTTTTTCCTGCGGGGGCGGTGGCCTTCCGGATGTTCCGGGTCATGCGGATCTTCCGGCTTTTCCGGGTCAACGCCTACTATGACTCGCTGAACGTCATCACGGAGGTCCTAAAGGCCAAGCGGCAGCAGCTGCTCTCCTCCGTCTTCATCATCGCCGTTCTCCTGCTGGCTTCCAGTCTCTGCATGTATTCCCTGGAGCATCCGGCCCAGCCCGACGTCTTTGAAAATGCCTTCTCCGGCATCTGGTGGGCCACGTCGACCCTCCTGACCGTGGGCTACGGCGACATTTATCCCGTCACGCCCATGGGACGGCTCATGGGCATCGTGATCGCTTTCCTCGGTGTGGGCATTGTGGCTATCCCCACCGGTATCATTTCCGCCGGCTTCGTCGAGCAGTATACCCATATGCGGGAGGCCGGGCCGTCCGGCGACGGAAGAGGCGTGAATTTCCTGCGTTTTAAGCTGAATGCCGCTGACGCCTGGACAGGCCGCTCGGCCGACTCCCTGGACCTGCCGGAAGACCTGGTGGTGGCTGTCGTCCAGCGCGGCCGCAAAGTGCTTGCCCCCGGCCCGGACCTCGTTCTGTCCGCCGGCGACACTGTCGTTCTGGGAGCCCGCGGCATTGAGGACGAGTGGGACATCAGCCTGAAGGAGCTGGTCCTTTTCAGGGAACATCCTTTTGTAGGCCGCGAGATCCGAGATCTGGACCTTTCCCGCCAGAGCTTTATCGTGGCTATCCGGCGCGGCTCCGACCTGATCCGGCCGGACAGCAGGACCTGTCTTGAAGAGAACGATTCACTGATTCTTTACACCCGCAAACGTATCCCAGAGGCAACGAACCTGAAACTGTGAGGCTTCCTATGTTGACCGCTTTCTCCCACTACAACCTGAAGGGTTTTCCCGACACGGAAAATGAAGTCCCTTCCCTGGATTCTCCCGGCCTGGCCCTATCGCTGGATCTGGTCCGTCGCAGCATGGCCGATCTGGTCTGCGGCGCCGGGCTCAGCCTGCCGCAAGGCCTGGCTTTTGCTGACCTGCTCCAAGCCGGGGCAGGTTTTCTGTCTTTGGGGCATACCTTTAAGCTGTCCAACCCGGACAAAAGGAACCGCCAGGGCCATAATACCGGGGCGGGTGATTGCAAGTCTGTCTTTATTCCCGGGCCTCAAAAGGCGGTCTTCAGCCATCAGCTTCCAAATTCAGGAGAAGAGGGAAGGCTTGTTTCTATCAGGACCGAAAAAGGCATCAGCGTCGCCAGGGCGGATGCAGATGATTTTAAATATCTCTGCCGTCTTTTCGGTTTACGTTTCTCTGAGGTGGAAGCTTTCCGGGTCAGAAATACTATGACATTTATTCCCTGGGGTGGTCCGGAGGACAATGTACTCAGTTATCAGATGGCTGAAATCCTCGTGGAGAGGCGATATGAAGGGGATGTGACTTCATTTTTCGAGCTCGTAAGGAACAAAGGCGGCAATAATTTCATCCTTTTCTGGGAAGCCCTGCCGGATATTTTCGGCGAACGGCGGACCGGCGAGGCCCGGGGCTGCACCATAATGTGCGAAGCCCTCGCACTCAGGCGCCTGGTCTCAGACGACAGCCGCGCAGCAGGCGAGCTGCCGCTGGTGCTGCCGACGGTGGAGCGGCTGGGGGCCTTGATCGGGCGGCAGTATCGACGGGGTGTATAAATAATAGTGGGAATCAGAGACGGTTCCTTTTACCAGTTTTCTCTGAAAACTGGTAAAAGGAACCGTCTCTGATTCCCACTATATTCACACCCATTCCTCAGCGAGATCATAGATGAGCCGCTCGGTCTTCTCCCAGCCAAGGCAGGGATCGGTGATGGACTTGCCGTAGACGTGCTCGTCGCCCTTTACGGCGCCGTCCTCGAGGTAGCTCTCGATCATAAGGCCCTTGACCAGGGAGCGGATGTCGCCGGAGACCCGGCGGCTGTGGAGGATGTCTTTGCTGATCCGGATCTGCTCCAGGTACTGCTTGCCGGAGTTGGCGTGATTGCAGTCCACGATGACAGCCGGGTTCTTGAGGCCGGTCTGGGCATAGAGGCGGGAGACCAGCATGAGCTCCTCGTAGTGGTAGTTCTGGTGGTTGCGGCCGAACTTGTCCATGGAACCGCGCAGGATGGCGTGGGCCAGGGGATTGCCCGGGGTCTTGACCTCCCAGCCGCGATACAGGAAGGTGTGTCCGTTCTGGGCGGCGGTGATGGAGTTCATCATGACGGACAGGTCGCCGCTGGTGGGGTTCTTCATACCGGCGGGAATGCCGACGCCGCTGGCCACCATCCGGTGGTACTGGTCCTCGGAGGACCTGGCGCCGACCGCCACGTAGGAGAGGAGGTCGGAGAGATAGCGGTGGTTCTCCGGGTAGAGCATCTCGTCCGCACAGGTGAATTCCGACTCGTCGGCTGCCCTTCTGTGGAGGCGGCGGATGGCCAGGATGCCCTCGAGCATGTCGGCGGGCTTGTCAGGATCCGGCTGGTGGAGCATGCCCTTGTAGCCGGTGCCTACGGTACGGGGTTTATTTGTATAAATTCTGGGAACGATGAAGATCTTGTCCGCCACCTTGTCCTGGACCTTGCGCAGCCGGGAAATGTACTCCAGCACCGGGTCTTCGTGGTCTGCCGAGCAGGGGCCGATGATGAGGAGCAGACGTCCGTCCTTTCCTTCAAAGATGTTTTTTAAGGTCTCATCCCGCTCCGCCTTGAGCCGTTCCAGGACCACCCCGATGGGGTAGGCCTCCTTGACCTCCTTGGGGGTGGGAAGCTTGCGGTAGAATGTCATGTCCATTTTTTCCATAATAAATCTCCTTAGGTCGGCCTTACAGCCTTCCGCACCTGCCTTAGGTGCGGCAGATGGGATGCGTAAAAAGCCGGGTGTTCCGGTGCAGGCCGGCAAACACCTGAAAAATGTCAAAGCGCGGTCTGTTCTTATTTTATACGGCAAATACTATAGCACGCTTTAACACTTCAAACAAGAAAAACCATATCGGGAAATATTGCGGCGGCGCGGCGGGTTCATTTTCCGGATCGGCGGGAGAGGGCTTATTGACAAGCAATGGGTTTGTCGCTACTCTGAATATATGCAGTGCATCCGCCGGACCACGGCGTTAAATAAGGAGAGGGTATCAGGTATGAAATGCATCATTCTCGCGGGAGGTCACGGAGAGCGCCTCTGGCCGCTGTCCAGAAAGAACTATCCCAAGCAGTTCATAGAAATCCAGAAAAATCACTCCATGTTCCAGGAGACGGTCAGCCGCAATCTGCCCTTCTGCGACGAGTTCATCATCATCACCGGGGCGGAATACCGGTTCATCGTGGAGAGTCAAATGAAAGCCTTCCAGGGCACGCCCTACCGCTGCGTCTACGAGGAGGCCTCCAAGGGCACCTTGAACGCGGTGACGCTTGCCTGTCTGGACCTGCAGCCGTCGGAGTACGTCTTTATGGTGGTCTCGGACCACGTCATTTACTCGCGGCCGGAGACCGGGTCCGACGAGATGGACTACAAGGACTGCGTGATGAAGGCCAAGGAGTATGCGAGGGAGGGGTTCATTTCCCTCTTTACCCTGCGTGAGACGGTCATCAATCCCCGGTTCGGCTACATTCTGGGGCTGACGGGCGACGGCAGCATGCGGGAGTTCGTGGAGAAGCCGGATGCAGAGCGGATCGCCGCCATCGACCTGCGCAAGGAGGCGGTCTACCGGAATCTGGGCATGCTGCTTTTCCGCGTGGACACCTTCCTGAATGAATTTGCCAAGGCCGAGCCGGAAAATTACGCCCGGGTCCGCTACGTCCATTCCCTGCGCCAGGTCTCCGGGGCTGACCTTTCCTATTCTATAGAGGACAGCCACAAGACCTACGACCTCTGGGAGGCGGTCAGCGGCCGGGAAACGACCACAAATTATGCCTACTATACCCGGGAGGCGGAGACGATTCTTGAATCGCCCACCATCGCAAAGGGCGTTCTCGAGAAAACAAAGCTCCTCAAGGCGGTCAAGGGCGTTTTCCTGTGGAGTCAGATCGACAACCTGGAGGACCTGCCGCAGACGGACTACCCGAGCCGGGGCAAGGTCATCAAGGAGGATTGCTACCGGAGCGTGGTCATCAACAACTCGGAGAGCCAGAGCGTGGTGGTCAACGGCCTCGACAACATCATTGTCGCCAACACGCCGGACGCAGTTTATATCGGCCGCTATGGCCGTTCCTCTGAGGT
>CAMONF010000217.1 GCA_946620335.1 uncultured Clostridia bacterium | reverse complement strand
TATGGAACTGATCAGTCAGAAAATGAGAACACTGGCCCCTGAGCTGGACCCCCTCCGCATCGGAACCGGCTGGCAGGTGGAAGACCTGTCCAAGCCGCAGATCTTTATAGAGAGCACCTTCGGCGACTCCCACCCCGGCTCCGGCCACCTGGACAAGCTGGTGGAGGCCGTCCGCCAGGGCGTGGCGGAGGAAGGCGGCCACGGCGCCAGATACTTCTGCACGGACATGTGCGACGGCGAGAGCCAGGGCACGGACGGCATCAACTACTCCCTGGCCAGCCGCGAGATGATCGCCAACATGATCGAAATCCAGGCCAACGCCACGCCTTTTGACGGCGGCGTATATCTGGCCAGCTGCGACAAAGGTATGCCCGGCAACCTCATGGGTCTTGCCCGGGTCAACATCCCTTCCCTCATGGTCTGCGGCGGCACCATGGCCGCCGGACCCGAAATGCTCACTTTGGAGCAGCTGGGCATGTATTCCGCCCAGTATGAACGCGGCGAGATCGACGAGGCAAGGCTCAACTGGGCCAAGCACAACGCCTGCCCCTCCTGCGGAGCCTGCTCCTTCATCGGCACCGCCTCCACCATGCAGATCATGGCGGAGGCCCTGGGACTTGCCCTTCCGGGAAGCGCCCTGCTGCCCGCCACCAGCCCGGACCTTCTCGAGTACGCCCGCCGCGCCGGCCGCCAGGCCGTGAAGCTGGCGCAGACAGAGAACATGCGCCCCAGGGACATCGTCACCCTTAAGAGCTTTGAAAATGCCATCATGGTCCACGCCGCCATCTCCGGATCCACCAATACACTTCTCCACCTGCCGGCCATCGCCCACGAGTTCGGCATCGAGATCGACGGCGACACCTTCGACAGGCTCCACAGAGGCGCCCATTACCTTCTGGACATCCGCCCGGCAGGCAAGTGGCCGGCAGAGTTCTTCTACTACGCCGGCGGCGTTCCCGCCATCATGGAGGAGATCAAGGACGTTCTCCATCTGGACGTCATGACCGTCACCGGCAAGACGCTGGGAGAGAACCTGGCGGAGCTCAAGGAGAATGGTTTCTACGAGCGCTGCCAGAAGTGGCTGGATGAGGCCAACCGTTTCCGGAAAATCAAGGTCACGAAGGAGGATATCATCCGGCCTTACGACAAGGCCATCGGCACCGACGGTTCCATCGCGATCCTGAAGGGAAATTTGGCTCCTCAGGGCGCTGTCATCAAGCACACCGCCTGCCCGAAGGAGATGTTCAGCGCGGTCCTGAATGCCCGCCCCTTCGATTCGGAGGAGGAGTGCATCGACGCAGTCCTTCACCACAAGGTGCAGCCCGGCGACGCGGTCTTCATTCGCTACGAGGGTCCCAAGGGCTCCGGCATGCCGGAAATGTTCTACACCTCGGAAGCCATCTCCTCCGACAAGGAGCTGGGCAGGACCATCGCCCTCATCACGGACGGCCGCTTCTCCGGCGCCTCCACGGGTCCGGTCATCGGCCACTGCTCGCCGGAGGCCCAGGCCGGCGGACCGATCGCCCTGGTGGAAGAAGGCGATTTGATCCATCTGGACGTCTTCGAGCGCGTGCTTGAGATCGTCGGTGTGAAGGGTGAGAGAAAGACACCTGAGGAGATGGAAGAAATTCTGAAGGAGAGGAAGGCCAAGTGGGAGCCGAGGCCGCTGAAATATAAGAACGGCGTCCTCCGCCTCTTCTCGGAATTTGCGGAGTCGCCCATGAAAGGCGCTTATCTGTCGTTTGACAGATAAGGGTATGGGGAAAATAGGAATCGGGGACGGTTCTGGAATCAGCGGTTTCGAAAAAAGTGGGAATCAGGGACGGTTCCTTTTCCCAGTTTTCAAAGAAAACTGGGAAAAGGAACCGTCCCTGATTCCCACTTTTTTCGTTGCTCCAGGATACCCGTCCCTGCCCTGCCTCCCCGGTTCTCATTTTCAAAAATACCAAAAAATATGGTTGACATCCATTAAAGCGAAGAGTATATTATGACTTAGATGTTAGCACTCCAATACATTGAGTGCTAACAAAGCGGAAGGGAGGTAAGAAGCTTGCCATTAGACGAACGAAAACGCAAGATACTGGATGCCATCATCCGGACCTATCTTGAGACCGGCGAGCCGGTGGGATCGAGGACCATCTCCAAGTACACCGACTTAAAGCTCTCCTCCGCGACCATCCGCAACGAGATGTCGGACCTCGAGGAGATGGGCTACATCATTCAGCCCCACACCTCGGCGGGCCGGATCCCGACGGACAAGGGCTACCGCCTTTACGTGGACCAGCTGGTGGATGAGCGGACGCGGCAGGTGACGAGCATGAATTCCCTCATGATCGCCCGGACCAACCGCATGGAGGAGGTCTTGAAGCAGGTCGTGCGCATGCTGGCCAACCAGACCAACTACACCACCATGATCTCGGCGCCCTCCTACAAGGGCAACAAGGTCAAGTTCATTCAGCTCTCCCGCCTGGCGCCCCGGCAGCTCCTCAATGTGGTCGTCATCGACGGCAATATCGTCAAGAACCACATCCTGGACCTGGATGACGACATCGACGACGAGACGGTGCTGAAGCTGAATCTCCTGCTCAACACCCGGCTGAACGGGCTGACGCTGGCGGACATCAACCTTGGTCTCATTTCCAATATCAAGGAGGAGGCGGGCATCCACTCGGACATCGTCAACGACGTGCTGGATACCATCGCAGAGGTGATCCGCGCTGAGACAAATGAAGACATGCAGATCTACACCAGCGGCGCCAACAACATTTTCCGGTATCCGGAGTTGGCTGACAGGCAGAACGCCCAGAAGCTGATCACGACACTGGAAGAGAAGAACGTGCTGGCGGACTTCATCCGGGAGACCCACGAGTCGGGCTCCGACGAGACCGGCATTCAGGTCTACATCGGGGATGAGAACCAGGTGGAAGCCATGAAGGACTGCAGCGTCGTCACGGCCACCTACGACCTGGGCGACGGGCTCCAGGGTACGATCGGCATCATAGGCCCTAAGCGGATGGATTATGAGAAGGTCATGGAGAACCTTGAGACCTTCAAGTCTTCGCTGACGGATATCTTCAGGGACAAGAAAGTTTCCGTGAAGGACAGCGACGCAGATTAGAGGCATCCTGGGGATGCAGACAGAAAAAAGCCGGACCGGTGAGGAACGGTGGAAAGGAAGCGCCTGAAGGTGGACATGGAAGAAATGAAGACCGCCCCCGAGACGGAGGAAACGGTCGATACACAGGAAAAGAGCGAGGCTCAGGCAGCGCCGGAGGAGGCTCCCGTGAAGGAGGAGGCCGCCGGGACAGAGACTGAGACCGCTGAAGAGCCGGAAGCGCCCGCGGAGGAAGAAGCCGCTGAGGCAGAGCCGGAGGAGAAAGAGACAGAAGAGAAGGAAGAAAAGGAAGGCTTCCTGGGCCGGATGAGCCGGAAGGAGAAGAAGCTGAAGCGGGAACTTGAAAAGAAGGACGCGGAGATCGCGGCCGCCGCGGACAGCTACAAGCGCCTGATGGCCGAGTTCGACAATTACAGGAAGAGGACCGAGAAGGAGAAGGCAGCTGCCTACGACATCGGCGCCAAGGAGGTCATCGAGAAGATCCTCCCGGTGGTGGACAACTTCGAGAGAGGCCTCGCCCTGGTTCAGGAAGAGGACAAGGAAGACCCATTCACCGTCGGCATGGAGAAGATCTACAAGCAGCTGGAGACGACCCTGGAAGACCTGGGGGTAAAGCCCATCGAGGCCGTCGGAAAGCCCTTCGATCCCAACCTTCACAACGCGGTCATGCACCTCGAGGATGACAGCCTCGGCGAGAATGTGGTCGCCCAGGAGTTCCAGAAGGGATACACCTACAAGGAACAGGTCGTCCGCCATTCCATGGTGCAGGTGGCCAACTGAGGAATGCAGCAAGCGCCGCCCGGCGCCTGAGAAGGGATTCATTTCCCTGCATATAGGAGGCGGTCAGGACCGCCGGCATCCAAGGATGCCATTTGAAAATGCAAACAGGACTCACGCAAGAGGAGGATAATTATTATGAGCAAGATCATCGGTATTGATTTAGGTACAACAAATAGCTGCGTAGCCGTTATGGAAGGCGGCCAGCCGGTCGTCATCGCCAACGCTGAAGGCGCCCGCACCACACCGTCCGTCGTCGCCGTCACCAAGTCCGGCGAGAGACTGGTAGGTGAGCCGGCCAAGCGCCAGGCTGTCACCAACGCTGACAACACCATCGCCTCCATCAAGAGAAAGATGGGCACCAGCGAGCGCGTCTCCATGGGCGGCAAGACCTACACACCGCAGGAAATCTCCGCCATGGTCCTTCAGAAGCTGAAGGCCGACGCCGAGAATTACCTGGGCGAGAAGGTCTCCGAGGCCGTCATCACTGTCCCGGCTTACTTCAACGACGCTCAGCGCCAGGCCACCAAGGACGCAGGCAAGATCGCCGGCCTTGAGGTCAGACGTATCATCAACGAGCCGACCGCGGCTGCCCTGGCCTATGGTCTGGACAACGAGAAAGACCAGAAGATCATGGTCTACGACCTGGGCGGCGGCACCTTCGATGTCTCCATCATCGAGATTGGCGACGGCGTCATCGAGGTTCTGGCCGTCAACGGCGACAGCCATCTGGGCGGCGATGACTTTGACAATGCCATCACCAACTACATGCTCCAGGATTTCAAGAAGAAGGAAGGCGTGGACCTCTCCAACGACCGCATGGCCCTTCAGAGACTGAAGGAAGCTGCCGAGAAGGCCAAGAAGGAGCTTTCCTCCTCCACCACCACCAACATCAACCTGCCCTTCATCACCGCTACCGCTGAAGGCCCCAAGCACTTCGATATGGACCTGACCCGCGCCATGTTCAACGAGCTGACCCGTGACCTGGTCGAGCGCACCGCTATCCCGGTCAACAAGGCCCTGCAGGATGCCGGCCTGACCGCTTCCGAGCTTACCAAGGTCCTCCTGGTCGGCGGTTCCACCCGTATCCCGGCTGTTCAGGACAAGGTCAAGGCCCTGACCGGCAAGGAGCCCAGCAAGAACCTGAACCCGGATGAGTGCGTCGCTGTCGGTGCCTCCATCCAGGGCGGCAAGCTGGCCGGCGATGCCGGCGCCGGCGACATCCTTCTGCTGGACGTCACCCCGCTTTCCCTGTCCATCGAGACTGAGGGCGGCATTGCTACACGCCTGATCGAGAGAAATACCACCATCCCGACCAAGAAGAGCCAGGTATTCTCCACCGCGGCCGACAACCAGACCGCTGTTGACATCAACGTTCTCCAGGGCGAGCGCCAGTTCGCAGCCGACAACAAGTCCCTCGGCCAGTTCAGACTGGACGGTATCCCGCC
>CAMONF010000216.1 GCA_946620335.1 uncultured Clostridia bacterium | reverse complement strand
GCGAACACCGCGATGGTGACCGAGGAGGAGCGGGCCGAGATCAACGCGAAAGCGCCTGAGAAACCCAAAAAGGGCGAGGCGGAGAAGAGAACCTACGCGTCCACGGAGGCGGCGAAGAAAGCTGCCGAGAGAAGGCGCGATATCTATGACGACGAGGATGAGGAGGAAGATGACGACGACGATGAAGGCGCCGGCGGCATCCTCGAGAAGCTGCTGACCGTAGCGGGCTTCCTCATCGGGGCCCTGATCATCGCGATCCTGATCTACTTCATCGCGCAGGCAGCCGGCCTCATCAACTTCGGCGGCAGTTCAAGCAGTTCGTCTGTCGTCGAATCCGTGACGGAGACGCCGACGGAGACGCCGACGCCCACCCCGACGGAGACGCCGACGCCCACCCCGACGGAGACGCCGACGCCCACCCCGACGGAAGTCGTTCCGGAGACCATCGACGTGCCTGAGCTCGTCGGGCTCACCGAGGACGCGGCCAGGACCGCAGCCAACTCGAAGGGTCTCGGCATCCAGTATCTGGGCGAGGAGCATTCGGACATCTATCCGGCCGGGACGGTCATTCATCAGGATCCGGAGGCGGGATCGCAGGTTGAGCTCAACTCCTCCATCAGCTACTACCTGTCGGCAGGCCCTGCGGGCACCGCAGTACCGGCTGTCGCAGGCCAGACGCAGGAAAATGCCATCGCCATCCTCAACTCGGCAGGCTTCAGCAATGTGAGCGTCGCCGGGGCGAACAGCGATACGGTGACGGCGGGTGTGGTCATCTCCGTCAATCCGGCCGCGGGCGAGCTGATCCAGAAGACGGACACGGTCACGATCGTGGTCAGCACAGGTCCGGCGAATCCGCCGGCTCCGACCCAGACGCCGACGGAGTCCACGGACACCACCACGGTGCCGGTCGACCCGAACACATCCGTCACGGTCTACTCCTACACCGGTCTTCCGGAAGCGCAGGCGACCAATGCGGCCAAGCGGGACGGCCTGAACGTCAAGATCGAGTACGGCACTTCGGATGAGGTCGAGAAGGGCGAGGTTTACGCCCAGAGCATCGCGAACGGCACGCCTGTCACAGCCGGCACCGAGATCGTGTTTCAGGTGAACGGCAAGGCGGAGACCACGGAGGCGGCCGCTGAGGCGGCTCCTGCGGCAAATCCGGGCGCGTAAGGATAAGCAGGAAGATAAAATGAAGACCGTCCGCTCTTTCGTGCGGACGGTCTCTTTTGAAGGAAGGAATATGCGGGGAAAGATCATACGCGGCGTAGGCGGTTTTTATTATGTGGATGCGGGAGAAGAGGGCATTTACGAGTGCCGGGCGAAGGGCATTTTCCGAAAACTCGGCCAGAAACCGCTGGTGGGCGACGATGTGACGTTTGAGATCACCTGCCTTCCCGATATGGAGGGAAATATCACGAGCCTCCTGCCGCGGAGAAACGAACTCTTCCGGCCGGCGGCCGCCAATGTGGACCAGGCGCTCGTACTCTTTGCGCTTCACAGCCCGGACCCGAACCTGATGCTGCTCGACCGCTTTCTCATCGCGATGGATCAGCAGGGGGTGCCTTCGGCGATCCTCTTCAACAAGGAGGATCTGGGAAGCGAGGAGGAGAAGGAGACGCTGCGCGGGATCTACCGGGACAGCGGTCATGAGCTGTTTTTCTCCTCGATCGGGAACGGTATCGGACTTGACGAGGTGAAGGCGTATCTCGCCGGGAAGACGACGCTGCTCGCCGGGCCTTCCGGCGTCGGCAAATCCTCTCTGACCAACGCCTGCCAGTCGAACGTGCACATGGAGACCGGGGAGATCTCGCGGAAGCTTATGCGCGGTAAGAATACGACCCGCCATGCGGAGCTGATCGCCTGCGGGTCCGGGACATACCTCTGCGATACGCCGGGGTTTACATTTCTCGAGACGCGCGGGATCATGAAGGAAGAGCTGCGGCACTATTACGCGGAATTCGCGCCATGTGAAGGAAAATGCCGCTTCGACGGCTGCGTCCATGTGGACGAACCGGACTGCCGCGTCAAGGAGGCCGTGGAGAAAGGCGCCATCAGCAGGGTCCGGTACATGAACTACACCGGCATCTTCCGGGATCTCAAAGAGCAGGAGAAGCATCGATACTGAGAAAGGCGCGGCGGAAGCGCCTCAATCCATGAAATTAGCGGAGACAGGAGAAGAGTATGGACATTAAAAGAATATTGCTGGCGATCGTTACGTTTGCTCTCGGCGCGGTGCTGCTGTTTTTTATATGGCAGGACGCGGCGGCGGACAAGGCGCGCGACAGCGCCAAAGTGAAGGCGGAGGTCGAGGCGAGGCAGTATGAGATCCGGATCCAGGAGCTCGAGGCTGAAATCAAGGCGCAGGAGAGGGCAGCCGAGGTGACGCCGGACCAGGGCACCGCCGTCATCGCCTACCAGCTTGCCGCCCCCGAGGATGTCTCGTTCGTCGTCTCCATGGGGGAGACGTACGGGTTCAAGCCGACCGTGGTCCTGGACTGCGGCCAGACGGAGGAGAATCTCCGTCTCATCGCGGAGGCGCTCGCGGAAGCCGGCAATCCGGCGGACATCATGCTGACCGGATCGCCGTTTACCGATGAGGTGCTGGCCAACGCCCGCATGCTTCTTGCTGAAATGCCCTCCTACGGGTTCAGGGGAGGCATCTCCTTCCTGCTCAGAAAGTCCGACGATTCGTCTGAGAACCGCGCCTTTATCCTGGATGAGGCGTTTGCGGGGTATGCATTTTACAGCGACAACGGGGCGTGCGGGACACTGCCGTCCGGGACGCCGTATCTCTCCTACAGCTTCATCCGCACGATGGATTCCAGTGTCGACAGCTCGCTCCGCACGGTGAGATCCAACAAGGTCTCCATGGCGATCGTGCTGGATCTGGTGTCCTGTGCTCAGGGAACGCTCACATTTGACCGCGTCACGGAGTGGACCGCAGCCATTGCGGACGCCGGGGCGAGAGGAGAGATGAACGTTCAGTCGGCGGACAAAGCCTACGGTGTCCTTCGGACGATCAGGGCGCAGAACGATGAGGCAGCCGCCGAGTACGAGGCTTTCCGGTCATCGAAGCAGGCGGAGATCGCGGAGCTGCAGGAGAAGATTGAGGAGATCAAACGCTGAGAAACACAAATACGAACAAGGAGAATATACATAAATGAAATTAGGTATCGTCGGACTTCCTAACGTCGGGAAGAGCACACTGTTCAACTCGCTGACCAAAGCCGGAGCGGCTTCCGCCACCTTCCCGTTCTGCACCATCGATCCGAACATCGGGATCGTAGCCGTCCCGGATGAGCGCCTGAAGCTGCTCTCCGATTTTTCGCACTCGAAGAAGACCACGCCGGCCGTGATAGAGTTCGTCGACATCGCCGGTCTGGTGCGCGGAGCCTCCAAGGGCGAGGGTCTCGGCAACCAGTTCCTCGCGAACATCCGCGAGTGCGACGCGATCGTGCATGTGGTCCGCTGCTTTGAAAATGAAAACATCATCCACGTCGAAGGCAGCATTGACCCGGCGAGGGATATTGAGACGATCGAGCTGGAGCTCATTTTCGCGGATCTGGAGGTCCTCGAGCGCCGCATCGGCAAGACCGCGAAGACCGCGAAGTCCGGGGCCAGCAAGGACGCGAAGCGCGAATACGACCTTCTCTGCGAACTCAAGGCGCATCTGGAGAACGGGCAGAAGGCGATGAGCTTCGTCCCGGAGGATGAGGAGAACGTGAAGTTCAAGGAGAGCCTCGACCTGCTCACCGACAAGCCGGTGATCTACGCTGCCAACGTGGAGGATTCCGACCTCGCGGACGACGGCGCTTCCAATGAGTATGTCGCGACCGTCCGGGAGATCGCCGCGAAGGAAGGGGCGGAGGTTTTTGTCATTTCCGCGCAGATCGAGGAGGAGATCGCGGAGCTCGAGGACGACGAGAAGGCAGAGTTCCTCGCGGATCTCGGCATCGAGAAGTCCGGCCTTGAGAAGCTGATCGCGGCCAGCTACCACCTGCTCGGCCTCATGAGCTTCCTCACCACCGGCGAGGACGAGACCCGCGCCTGGACCATTCCGATCGGCTGCAAGGCGCCGAAGGCGGCGGGCAAGATCCACAGCGATTTCGAGCGCGGCTTCATCAAGGCGGAGGTCATCAATTATAAGGAACTTCTCGAAGCCGGATCCTACGCGGCGGCGAGAGAGAAAGGCCTTATCCGCATCGAAGGCAAGGAGTACGTCGTGAGGGACGGGGATGTCATCCTGTTCCGCTTCAACGTCTGACCCGGCCGCGAGAGGCTGAACGATGGATTACAATATCAATTTTCCGAATCTCGGGATTTATCTGCCCCACGTCGGGAAGACGATCAGCATCGGGAACTTCACGATCGCCTATTACGGGATCGTGATCGCGATCGGCATGATGCTCGCCGTGTTCGTCCTGACGCGGAGGGGAAGAGAGCTCGGTCTCAGGGAGGACGATCTCATGGACGCCTTCCTCGTCACGGTCGTGACCGGCGTCATCGGCGCGCGCGTCTACTACGTGGTCTTCGCCTGGGATGCCTACAAGGACAACCTGCTCTCGATCTTCAATATCCGTGAGGGCGGGCTGGCGATCTACGGGGGCATTATCTTCGGGGTGATCGCGATCGCGTTTGCCTGCCGCTGGAAGAAGATCCCGCCCGGAAAGGGCTTCGAGGCGGCGGCCATGGCGGTTCCGGTCGGACAGATCATGGGTCGCTGGGGCAACTTCTTCAACCGGGAGGCGTTCGGCGGCTACACGGACGGACTCTTCGCGATGCAGCTGCCGGTTTCCGCGGTGCGCCAGCACGAGATCACGGCGGAAATGTGGGAGCACGTGGCGGAGATCGACGGCGTGCGCTACGTGCAGGTGCATCCGACCTTTCTCTACGAGAGCGCCTGGAACGTCCTGGTGCTCATTTTCCTCTTCTTCATGCGGAAGAAGACGAAGTTCGACGGGGAACTCTTCCTGTGGTACCTCGCTGCCTACGGGACGGGGCGCTTTATGATCGAGACGCTGAGGACCGACCAGCTGAAGCTCTTCGGCACGGGCATTCCGGTCTCGATGATCGTCGCGGCCGTGTGCGTTGTGGGAGGTCTTACCGCCATTTTCATCGGCCGGAAGAGGGCCGGAAAACAAAGTGGGGGAGAGGCCTTGGTTGAGTAATCCGGCTTTCGAACAGAAGTTCACCGGTATTTTCAACAAAATTTTACGGGATTTTTCCCGGCATATACGCTGATATTTACAAGATATAGCTGCCTTGCAGGAATGCATAACTATATCTTGTTGTTTCCCGGCGTATATGCCGGGTTTTTTTGTTTTTAACCAGATACTTGCATTTCCGGGATTTGTGTCGTAGAATGTAAGCATGTGGGAGGAAGTGGTAGATTACCCCCACAAAGTGGGAGAAAGTGATGTTCATTGGGTCGTTCAGACATTCGGTAGACGGAAAGGGGAGACTGATCATTCCTTCGAAGTTTCGGGAAATGATCGGCAGGGAGACGCTGTATGTGACCAGCGCCTTCTCTGATAATTTATCCGTCTATCCGGAGTCGGCGTTCCGGGAACACACGAAGTCTCTGACCGAAATCAGCAGTACGGATGAAGAACTGATGGATCTCAAGAACTACATTCTCTCATCGACACGGGAAGTGAGCATCGACCCTCAGGGGAGGATCCTGCTGCCGCAGGATCTGAGGGAAGAAGCCGCTATCGGCAAGGAGGCGGTCGTGGTCGGATCGGACGATTATTTTACGATCTGGGGCGCGGAGCGCTGGGATGAGGAGTGCCGCCGCAAGTTCCGCTCGAAGGAGGAAATGCGGAAGAAGGCGAAAGCTCTTGGCGTAAGATTCTGACAGGAAAGGAGTTTTATGGAATTCCATCATGTAACTGTGCTGCGCGATGCGGTGATCGAGAACCTTCTCATACGCCCGGAAGGCATTTATGCGGACGGGACCCTGGGCGGAGGAGGCCATTCGGAGGCGATACTGGCTCACCTTTCATCTACCGGCAGACTTATCGGGATCGACAGGGATCAGGCTGCAATTGAGGCTGCTGGGGAGCGCCTTAAGCCTTACGGTGACAGAGTCACGATCGTGAGGGGCAATTACAGCGAGATGCCGGAGATCCTGCGCGCACTGTCGATCAGCCGGGTCGACGGGATCGTTCTCGACCTCGGCGTATCCTCGTACCAGCTGGACACGGCGGAGCGGGGGTTTTCCTACATGGCGGATGCGCCGCTTGACATGCGGATGGACCAGCGGGAGACGCGCACAGCCGCGGATCTGGTCAATGAAGCATCGGAGGCGGAGCTGTACCGGATCATCCGGGACTATGGGGAAGACCGGTTCGCAAAGAACATCGCGAAGCACATCGTGCAGGAGCGCAGCCGAAAGAAAATCGAGACGACTGGGGAGTTAGCCTCGATCATAAAGGCGGCGATTCCGATGAAGGTTCAGAAGACGGGGGGACATCCGGCCAAGAGGACATTCCAGGCACTGAGGATCGAGCTGAACGGGGAACTGACAGCCCTGTCTGACAGTCTGGACGCCATGATCGACCTTCTTTCCGACGGAGGAAGGCTGTGCGTGATCACGTTTCATTCGCTGGAGGACCGCATTGTGAAGGCGGCTTTCCGGAGAAATGAAAACCCCTGCACCTGCCCGCCGGATTTTCCGGTCTGCGTGTGCGGGAAGAAGTCCAAAGGACGCGTGATCACCCGTAAACCGATCCTGCCTTCGGAGGAGGAAATGGAGGCGAACCCGCGGTCGAAGAGCGCGAAGCTCAGAGTGTTCGAGAAACACTTTGGGTAAATAAGGGATGCAGGGGAGTGCATTCCTTTAAAAGGGGGACTCGTGATGAAACGGGATGCTGTAAATTTCGGCGGGAAATCTTCCGCCGCACGGATGGGGAGAGACGGCTACTATGTTGAAGGCAGTGCCGTCAGACGTGCGGAAGAGGTTTCCCGCCCGATAAAAAAGAGAGATAACAGGGCCGCTCAGAAGAAGCGGGCCGCTGAAAATGCAGTCAGGGCACGTGAGAACCGTGCGGATATCCTTGTGCTGGCTTTATCCTGTGTGCTGATCATGGGGGCGGCGGCATTTTTCCTGACGATGAAACATACCGTTTCGGAGCAGGGAAGCGAGATCAGGAAACTCGAGACACAGGTCCTGAACTGCAGAAATACAAGCGAAGCGCTGGCGGATGAACTGTATTCACAGATTCCCATGGAGGAGATCATCCGCAGGGCGCAGGATGATTACGGGATGCGGTACCCGGAAGCGCGGCAGATCGTCCGCCTGGGTACCGCAGCAGCCGGTACGGACGGGAGAGAAGAGAATGCGGCATAAACGCGGTGGCTTTCTGAGCCGGAGCGGAAAACCCGGAAGAATACTGAAGATCAAGCTGGCAGGATCCTTTTTGGCGGTCCTGCTTGTTTTCATTTGTCTCATCGGCAGGATCTTCTATATCGACGTCGTAAAGGGACGGGAGTATCAGAGTAAGGTCCTGGAAAATACAAGAAACATGTTCGTGCAGTCCGCCATCGCGGCGAGCCGCGGAGAGATCCTGGATGCGAACGGCAATATCCTGGCGAACTCCGTCAAGAAGTACAGGCTGATCATTGACATAAAACTCATCGGCCAGACTGTGAAGGACGGCGATACGGAGACGACGCCCTATATCGAGCCGACGCTCCGGGCGCTCGGGGGCGTCTACGGGGCGGATACCGAGGAACTCCGGAAGCTTTTTACGGATGAGCAGAAGAAAAATCTCCACTACTATTCCGTGCTGGGCAGGCAGCTGCTCACGGTGAGCGAGGCGGATAAGTTCAGCCTCTATAAGGCGGTCCTGGATGAGCAGATCAAGGTCCAGCAGGACGCGCTGGAGGAGATCCCGGACGACGAGGAGCACGCCGCGGAGCGCATGGCGGCTGAGCTTAAGCTCTCCGGCGTGCAGCGGGAGCGCAGGGGGATCGTCGGCGTCTCCTTTGAGGAAGTCTACGTCCGCTATTACCCGTTCGGCGCGCTGGGTGCCGGCGTCATCGGGATCCCGTCGGGCAGCGGAGAACCGTCCGGCTACGGCCTCGAGAGTTATTACAACGACGAGCTTTCCGGGCAGGAAGGGCGGCGCTACTCCTACTGGAGCGAAAAGGCCTCCGACTATATCCAAAGGAGCATCATCGAGCCGGAAGCCGGGAACACGCTGGTCACTTCCCTGGACATCAATATCGAGCGGGCCGTGCAGGGGGAGATCGACCGCTTCATGGAACTTTACGACAATTATGCGGAGGAAAGGGCGGCAGCCGACCATGTCGGAGCGATCGTGATGAATCCGCAGAACGGCCGGATCCTTGCGATGGCGGCGGACGGCTCCTACGATCCGAACACCATGGCGGAAACGAAGGAAGGCGATACGGAGATGCTGCAGGTGCTGGCCAATTACTGCATTTCCGCGGGCTATGAGCCCGGATCCACGATCAAGCCCGTCACGGTCGCGGCGGCTCTCGAGACCGGGAGCGTCTCCGAGGATGACCATTTCATGTGCGACGGCTTCGAGATGTTCGACGAGACGAAGATCAAATGCGCCGAGGAGGACGGCCACGGCCTTCTGGCTCTCCAGCAGGCGATCAGCTACTCCTGCAACGACAGCATCATGCAGATCGCCGCAAAGACCGGCAAGGAGAATCTGTGCCGCTACCAGCATGTGTTCGGGTTCGGAGCCAGGACCGGGATCGATCTCTCCGGCGAGGCCTCCGGCATCCTCTTCAGGGAGGATGAGATGAGCAATATGGAGCTCGCAACCGCATCGTTCGGCCAGGGCATCAACTGCACGATGATCCAGGAGGCGGCCGCCATCGCATCGATCGCAAACGGCGGCAGCTGGTACCGGCCTTCGGTCGTTCAGGAGATCCGCAGCGCGGACGGCGCGGTCCTTTCTGCAAACGGCGGCGTCCTGGAGAAGAAAACTGTCTCCTCCGCCAACGCGGAGATCATCCGCGAGGCGATGCGCGATGCCGTGGAGACGGGTACCGCCCGCTACGCGAAGGTAAACGGCTACTCTATGGGCGGAAAGACCGGCACGGCAGAAAAACTTCCGCGCGGCCAGGGTGATTACCTGGTATCCTTTATCGGGTTCGTCCCCTACGAGGATCCGCAGGTCCTCATCTACGTCGTCGTGGATGAGCCGAACCTCGCGGCCCAGGATGACAGCCGTTTTCCGCAGTGGATCGCGAGAAATATCCTGAAACAGATCCTGCCCTATCTGGAGATCGAGCCGGATGAGGAGCTCATGCCGGAAAATGAGATCCTTCTTTCAGATATTGATCACCCGTAAGGGATTGCATAAAAACTCTTTTCGTAGTAAACTAAATGGCTGCATATCATCGAAAGAGGGGTTAGAATATGTCATTTCTGTTTGACCTTGTTCCTGCTTTTATCGCGTTCGCGATCACCGCGGCGATGGGACCGGTCCTGATACCGTTCCTCATCCGCTTAAAAGCGGGGCAGACCGAGAGAGAGCTGGGCGTCGAAGCACACAAGAAAAAAGCGGGGACGCCGACCATGGGCGGCATCATGTTTCTTCTGGCAATCACGGTGACCGGGCTGCTTTTTATTTCCCGCTATCCCAGGACGGGACCGGTGCTTTTCCTCACGCTGGCCTACGGCCTGCTGGGTTTCCTGGACGATTACCTGAAGGTCGTGAAACGGCGTTCTGACGGCCTGCTGCCGTGGCAGAAGTTTGCGCTCGAGCTGGTCATCATAGTCGTTTTCGGGCTTTACATTTCGCGCTTCACAGACGTCTCGATGGCGCTCCGCATCCCGTTTACGGGCGGAAAGACGCTTGAGATCGGGATCCTGAAATGGCCGCTGCTGGTCTTTGCTATCGCCGGCACTGTGAACGGGGTTAATTTCACCGACGGCGTGGACGGGCTTGCCTCGTCGGTCACGGCGGTCGTGGCGGCATTTTTCACGATTGCATCGATCCTGCTTCACGGCGGGGGCGCGCCGATCTCCTCGGCGGTCGGCGGCGCGCCGCTGGGCTTCCTCGTCTACAATGCGCATCCGGCGAAAGTCTTCATGGGCGACACCGGTTCGCTCGCGCTCGGCGGGTTCGTCATCGGGACCGCCTACATGCTGGAGATGCCGCTTTATGTGCTGATCGTCGGCCTCATCTATGTCGTCGAGGTGCTCTCGGTCATGATGCAGGTCGGGTATTTCAAGCTGACGCACGGGAAGCGCATTTTCAAGATGGCTCCGATCCATCACCACTTTGAGCTGTCGGGCTGGTCGGAGACGCAGGTCGTCGCGAACTTCACGATCGTGACGGTACTTCTCGCAATCCTGGCGATCATCGCCATCTGAGAAAGGCATTCTGATATGGAACTTAAAGGAAAAAACGTACTTGTATTCGGAGCGGGAAAGAGCGGGATCGGCGCCGCCGAGCTGCTGCTTTACCTCGGGGCATGTCCGGTGCTCTATGACGGAAATAAAAACCTCGACCCGCAGAAAATGAAGGAAGGCCTCAGCTGCCCCGAAAAGGCAGCCGCCTTCACGGGCAGCCTGCCGGAGGAGGTGATCGCGACGCTTGCGCTCGCGGTCCTGAGCCCGGGCGTGCCGACCGACTGCGCGGACGTGCTGGCGCTTAAGGCGGCCGGCGTTCCGGTCATCGGTGAGATCGAGCTGGCATGGCTGGCGAGAAGCGGGAGAGTGCTCGGCGTGACCGGCACCAACGGGAAGACAACGACGACGTCGCTGCTAGGCGCGATCATGCAGGACGCCTGCCCGGAGGTCTATATCGTCGGCAATATCGGCAATTCATTTGCCGGAGCTGTCCCGGGCAGCACGAAGGACGCCGTCTTCGTCGCGGAGCTCTCGAGCTTCCAGCTGGAGACCTGCGACACCTTCCATCCGGCGGTCTCCTCGATCCTCAACATCACCGAGGACCACATGAACCGCCACCACACGATGGCGGAGTACATCCGGTGCAAGGAGCTTATTACGAAAAACCAGACGAAGGACGACGTCTGCGTCCTGAACTACGAGGATCCGGTCCTCCGTGAGTTCGGCATGAAGGAATGTCCGGCCGACGTCTTCTGGTTCTCCTCGGCGCGCTATATCCCGGACGGGATCTGCATGGACGGGACGAAGATCCTCGTCACCCGGGGCGGCCGGCACGAGATCCTGCTCGATACCGACGATCTCATGCTTCCGGGCACCCACAACCATGAAAATGTGATGGCCGCCGCCGCGATGGCGATCGCCGCGGGCGTATCCTTACAGAGCATCGCTGCCACCTGCCTCCGCTTCAAGCCGGTCCCACACAGAATCGAGTTCGTCGCGGAGAAGCACGGTGTGGCCTGGTACAACGATTCCAAGGGCACGAACCCGGACGCCGCAATCAAGGGCATCCTTGCCATGAAGCGGCCGACCCTGCTCATCGGGGGCGGCTACGACAAGGGCTCCGATTACCGCGACTGGATCCGCTGCTTCGGGGATAAGGTCAAATGGTTCGTCCTCGAGGGCAAGACCCGCTTCGATATCCGCGACGCGGCCCTTGAGGTGGGCTTCCCGGAGGAGAAGATCGTCCTTCTTCCGACGATGCGGGAGGCGATGGATTTCTGCCGCGACCACGCGGAGGCGGGCGATGCGGTCCTGCTCTCGCCGGCCTGCGCTTCCTGGGGCGAGTTCCCGAATTATGAAGTGAGGGGAGACGATTTCAAGAAATATGTCAGGGAAGAGCTTGCGGAGTAAGAAAAAGAAGCGGAAGGGTGCCGGATATGTGCCGGCACTCCGTTTTATTGTGCTGCTCCTCATCCTTCTCTTCGTATCGGCGGTCGCGTTCCTGCCGGTGGAGCGCATTGAGATCTCCGGAAATGCCCACGAGAGCGCGGAGGAAGTCAGAGACACCGTTCTTAAGAGGGCTCCGGGAAACAGCATCGTCCTGGCCTGTCTTTTAAACAACGGCAGGGCTCCGGGCGAGCTTCCTTTTGTGAGGTCGCTTTCGTGTTCATTTTCCGATGCGAAGACCCTCAGGGTCCGTGTGAACGAGAAGGACATCACGGGCTGCATGGAGGCGGGCGATGCCTGCTGGTATTTCAACCGCAGCGGGACGCTCATGTTTTCCCGGGAGCAGGCCGAGGAGAAAAATGAACGGAATTTCATCCCGCTCTGCGAAGGCATCCCCCTTCCGGAGGATCCGAAGACGCACGAGGTGAAGGAGCCTTCACGCGGCCTGAGCCTCGGGATCCGGAAGACATTTTTTGAGGATATCGCGGCGGTGCGGGACTGGTGCAAAGAGGAGGGCGTTTACGCCGACCGCATCGTATTTGATGAAAATGAGAACATGACGATCATTTTCGGCGAACTTGAAGCAGAGATGGGCAGTTTCGACGATCTTTCGGAAAAACTGGCGGCGCTTTCAAGGCTCATGCCCGAGGTGAAGGGGAAAAGCGGCACGCTGGACCTTAAAAACATCGTCGGATCGCAAAAAGATGTTCATTTCCATGAAAAAAAATCTTGATAAAACGCGTCAAAACTCTTATCATAGTATTGATGCGTTTTGTTTTGATGAAGAAGTATATGCTTCGCCCGGGAGGGCGGTTATAAGGAGGAATTTGTTTTGTTAGAGATCACTACGAATGAAGCGGAAGCAGCTGCAAGAATTATTGTCGTGGGCGTCGGCGGCGGCGGAAACAATGCCGTGAACCGCATGGTGGACGAGACCATCGGCGGCGTGGAGTTCGTCGGTGCGAACACCGATAAGCAGGCCCTTTCCATCTGCAAGGCCCCGACGGTCGTGCAGATCGGCGAGAAGGTCACCAAGGGCCTTGGCTGCGGCGGCCGTCCGGAAGTCGGCGAGCAGGCCGCGACGGAGAGCGAAGATGAGATCCGCGAGCTCCTTGAGGGCGCGGACATGGTATTTGTCACCTGCGGTATGGGCGGCGGCACCGGCACGGGCGCTGCACCGGTCATCGCGAAGATCGCGAAGGACCTCGGCTGCCTGACCGTCGGCGTTGTCACGAAGCCTTTCCGCTTCGAGGCCAGAAAGCGCATGGAGAATGCCCTGACCGGTATCGACAAGCTCAAGCAGAAGGTCGATACCCTGATCGTCATCCCCAACGACAAGCTCCTTGAAATCGTCGACAGAAGGACCACCATGCCCGAGGCGCTCAAGAAGGCTGACGAAGTTCTCCAGCAGGCTGTTCAGGGCATCACAGACCTGATTAACCAGCCGGCCCTCATCAACCTTGACTTTGCGGACGTCCAGACCGTCATGACCAACGGCGGCATCGCCCACATCGGTATCGGCCAGGCCAAGGGCGACGACAAGGCCCTGGAAGCCGTCAAGGAAGCCGTCGAGAGCCCGCTGCTTGAGACCTCCATTGAGGGCGCCAAGAACGTCATCATCAACATCCGCGGCGACATTTCCCTGCTGGATGCCAACGACGCTGCCTCCTATGTCCAGGAGATGGTCGGCGACGAGGCCAACATCATCTTCGGTGCCATGTATGACGATACCGAAGTGGACACCTGCCGCATCACCGTCATCGCCACCGGTCTGGTGGACGTGGACGAGAGCGCTGTCCGCGCCAATAACCGCCAGCAGGCTACCAACGATATGTTCAGGAGACCGCAGGAGTATACCCGTCCGCAGACCACCTATACTGCGCCGCAGCCGCAGAGGGAGCAGCCGAATTATAAGCTGAATAGCTCCAACGTCAAGACCTCTGTTCCGGCTTCTGAGATTCAGATTCCGGATTTCCTGAAGAGGAAATAATGAACTTTTCCCCGGGGGTCGTTCTGGGGAGAGGGTGAAAATGGGAATCAGGGACGGTTCCTTTTCCCACTTTTCATAAAATGAAAAGTGGGAAAAGGAACCGTCCCTGATTCCCATTTTTTCCTGGCCACTTAAAGTATTCCGTTGACGATAGGCTAATTCTGTGATTAAATTTTATATAATTTAAGCAAGGCAGTATGCCGCGAAGCACAGGTCGGGGCTGTGGATACGGCTCCGGCTTGTTTTTATTTTCAGAGTGACTGTCTGGGATTTCATGACTGGGGAGAGGTAGAGGTGAGACCGAGGAAAAAGGTGAAGCTGGCGGACATTGCGGAAAAGAGCGGTGTCAGTATCGTGACCGTCTCCAATGCGCTGGCCGGGAGAAGCGGCGTCAGCGACGAGATGCGGGCCAGGATCATAGCCTGTGCCGACGAACTCGGTTACAGGCGGGAGAAGGTCAAGGTCGAGGTGCAGGAGGAGATGCTGTACATAGCCGTGCTGACCTCCGAAGAGAAAAAGAGCCTGCTTGGAAATGAAGACCTTTTCATGGGATGCCTCAGGGAGGAAGCTGTAAGGTGTAGTGTGACGATCTCGACTGGGTTCCTGAGGAGCAGGGACAACGGGCACGCGCCGGATATAAGCTGGCTGTCGGACCGCAGAAATATAGTGAGGACGGACGGCATTCTTGTGCTCGGCGAGCTGCCGGAAAAGAGTCTGCGCTCCCTGGCGGACTATTATAAGGTCCCCGTCGTAGGGTACGGATTCGCCAATCCCAGAGTGAACCTGGATTTTGTCATGGACGACGGGTTCAGGGCCATGAGGCGTGTGGTCAGGCATCTTTTTGAGCTGGGACACCGGGATTTGATCTATGTATCTGAGGAGGTGGGACATGACCGGTATCTGGTCGACAGGCTCCTCGGCTTCTGGAATGCCCTGTACGAATACGGCCTGATTGAATCTGTTCGGATCCCGGAATTGATGCGCAATCCTGAGTACGGAACGGAGACTCTGCTGCGGAGGATCCAGGAAGGTAAGTTGCCGGACGCTGTCGTCTGCTCTTCCGATGAGAGGGCTGCGTCCGTGGTGGCCCTTCTGGAAGGGAATTCGCTCCGCGTGCCGGGGGATATATCTGTGACCGGTTACAGGGCGGGCAGGTCAGAGGAGAGCGGGGAGCCCTATTTCTCCTCCTGTCTGATCCGTCTCGACCTCCATGCGGCCAGGTGTCTGGAGCTCTTGAGAAGGCGGATCACGAAAGGCGGGAGCCCTGACGGCATATGTCCTCTTGAAAATGAATTCATTTGCGGGAAAAGCACCGGCGCCCACAAGGACTGAGCGGCCGGTCGGGGAGAAGGTATGTCCAAAATCACACAACAGGATATCGCCGATGCTCTGGGCGTCAGCGTGGTCACCGTGTCCAACGCCCTGGCCGGGAAGAGGGGCGTCAGTGAAGCTTTGCGGGACGATATACTGAGGAAGGCCGATGAGCTCGGCTTCCATTCCGGGAGGAAAAAGCCCAGGGTGATGGACAACTATACCATCGGGATTTTTGTGTCCGGCTGGTATATATCCGTGGGAACCTCCTTTTACTGGGAAATGTATCAGAAGACGGCTTACGCCGCGTCCAGGAGGAACTGCTTCACCATTCTGGAGATATCGGACAAGCATCAGAAGGAGGAATATCCCAGACTCCTCAAGGGGGACAGGAAGATAGACGGTCTAATCATAATAGGGAGGATCCGGAAGGAATCCCTGAAGAAGATCGTGGAGACAGCCACTGTTCCGGTCGTTCTGCTGGATTTCAACGACCCCTTCATCGGGTGCGATTCCGTCCTTTCGGACAATTACAGCGGTATGTTCCGGGCGACCGAGTGTCTGGTCGAAGCCGGACACCGGCAGATCGGGTTCCTGGGTTCATTTAAGGACTACACCAACGGCATGGAGCGCTTCTTCGGTTACAGAAAGTGCCTCATGGAGAGGGGAATCGAGTATGATCCCGCCTTTACCTTCAGCGAGAAGTTTACTCCCTCTGGCGATCCTTATATAGAGGTGTCGGAGCACCTGCCGACTGCCATTGCCTGCTCCAGCGACTACCTGTCCTTTATCCTGGTCGAGGCCCTGCTGAAGAAGGGCATCAGAGTGCCGGAGGATATCTCGATCGCCTCTTTTGACCATTATCTCCCGAAGAAGCTGTATTTTGGCGACCTGACGACCTATGAGGTGGATATGGATAAGATGGCAAGGACGGCGGTGAAGCGTCTGATTCGAAGAATGCGGGGGGATACGGAGCCTCCGGTGACCCAGTCCGTGGAAGGCCGGATCGTGCAGGGCGACAGCATCCGGCGGATACGTGGCAGAGTAGATAGAGAGAGGCCGTAATATGGTAACTTTGACAGATATAGCCGCCAGGGCAGGGGTCAGTACAGTCACTGTCTCGAAGGCGCTGAGCGGCAAGAAGGGTGTCAGCGAGGAAGTGCGGGAACGGATCCTGCGGATCGCCGATGAGATGGGCTACCGGAAAGCCGCCGGCAAGGGGGCGGAACGGGAGGAGCCGGTCCAGATCGGGATTCTGGTCGCTTCCCGTTTCATGCAGGACAGCCGGAGCTTTTACTGGAGTCTGATCCAGGAAATCACGGTGAAGTCGCTGGAAAAGAACTGCTTCTGTGTGCTGGAGGCTGTGGAGCGGAAGGACGAGGAGGAGGCCAGGTGCCCCAGCCTGCTCACCGGCGACCGGGTGGACGGCCTTCTTGTGCTAGGCGCTTTCAGCGCAGCATATGAAAAGGAGCTGGTCTCGAATGCCAGGGTGCCTGTTTTATTTGTAGACAACCGGCCTACGGTGGCAGGCTATGATGCCGTCATGAGCGACAACTATTCCGGCGGACTGGTCATGACGGAGTATCTTTTCAGCCGGGGCTGCCGGCGGATCGCCTTCGTCGGCACGCTGCTCATGACTTCCAGTATCGATGAACGGTTCTTCGGCTATACCCGGGCCCTTTTGGGGCACGGCATGCGGCCTGAGGAACACTGGCTTATTCCTGACCGGGATCCTTCTCAGGGGGAAATCGACCCGGAGAGGTGTATTCAGCTTCCCGAGGTCATGCCGGACGCCTTTTTCTGCAACTGCGACGTGACGGCAAGGTTTTTGATCGAAAAGCTGAGGAAGGCAGGCTTCCGCGTGCCGGAGGACGTCATGGTTGCCGGCTACGACAACTATCTCATAGGCGGCGGAGAGGAGGAAGCCGGGATCACGACCTACGCGGTCGACAGCAAGGGCATGGCCGCCCGGGCCCTTCATATGATTCTCCACAAGGTGAAGTCGGATTATTCTTACGGACTGGTCACGGTCAGCGGGGCGCTGCTCAGACGGACCAGTGCTTGAAGGGGTGAAAAAAATGGGAATCAGGGACGGTTCCTTTTCCCACTTTTCATTTTATGAAAAGTGGGAAAAGGAACCGTCCCTGATTCCCATTTTCTCTCCCTCATAATTAAATTAAGCTAAATTTAAGTAGGCTAAATTAGGCTAAAATTAGGTTTAATAAATTGACAAACTAAACTTAAATTACTATGATAGTCTCAATCCGGTTTGTTGAAAGTAACAGGACTTCAGCTCCCGGAAATCGTAGCAGCTATAGCAATTATACAGAAAAGGAGGCATTTATGAAGGGAAGAAAACTTATGTCGCTTGGACTCGCAGCGGTCATGGTGCTGGGCACTTTGGCAGGATGCGGCTCAGGGAGCTCATCGGGGACGGCCGATGCTCCGGCCGATTCCGCCGGGGCAGCTGAGGCGACTGCTGAGGCCGAGGGCGGTGAGGCCGCCGGCGAAACCGAGGCAGCGGACGGCGCGCTCACCTATGCATCTGTTGTTCTGGGCGAGACCGGAACGGACCTGACAGCCACCATCAAGGTGCTGAACCACAGAACTGACATGCTGCAGGACAGCTATCCGGGCACATCCTGGGCTGAATACCTGGATGCTTTCCATGAGACCTATCCCGGCATCGAAGTCGATATCGAAGGTATCACGGATTACGCGCAGGACTCCCTGCTTCGTCTGCAGGGCGGTGACTGGGGCGACGTCATGATGATCCCGGCCATCGACAGCTCCCAGTACGCCGACTACTTCATGCCTCTGGGAAGCCTTGAGGAGGTTTCCTCCCTGGTCCGCTTCGTGGCCAATTCCCAGTACGGCGGCGTTGTCTACGGTATTCCGAGCACAGCCAATGCCCAGGGCGTCCTCTACAACAAGAAGGTCTTTGAGCAGGCCGGCATCACAGAGCTGCCCAAGACCGGAGAAGAGTTCATCGCTGACCTCAAGCTGATCAAGGAAAAGACTGACGCGATCCCGCTCTACACCAACTATGCAGCCGGCTGGACCATGGGCGCATGGGATGCCTACATCGGCGGCACAGCCACAGGCGATTCCGCCTACACCAACCAGAAGCTGGCCCACACCGCCAACCCCTTCTCCGATCCGGGCGACGGCAGCGGCGCTTACAACATCTACAAGGTCCTCTATGACGCAGTCGCGGAAGGCCTGACAGAAGACGACTACACCACCACCGACTGGGAAGGCTGCAAGGGCATGATCAACCGTGGCGAGATCGGCACCATGGTCCTCGGCAGCTGGGCTTACTCCCAGATGCAGGCAGCAGGCGACCACCCCGAGGATATCGGCTACATGAGCTTCCCGATCACCGTGGGCGGCAAGCAGTATGCCTCCGCAGGCCCTGACTACGCCTTCGCCATCAACAACTCCTCCAGCGACGACAACAAGCTGGCAGCCCTGATCTTCGTCAAGTGGATGACCGAGAAGTCCGGCTTCTCCTTCAACGAGGCAGGCATCCCGATCTCCACAGCCGACAATGATTATCCTGAGCTCTACGCAGCCTTCGAAGGCATCGACTATGTCTCCGACGATCCGGCTCTGGAAGGTGAGGAGGACCTGATGTCCACCCTGAACGCCGACTCCGAGCTGAACTTCAACAGCGGCGGCGACAAGAAGGTCCAGGCCATCGTTGAGCACGCCTCCAACGGCGACATGACTTTCGACGAGATCATGGAGGACTGGAACGCCAAGTGGACGGATGCCCAGGAATTGAATGGAGTTGAGATCCTCTATTGATGGGGGGAAATTGGGAATGAGGGACGGTTCCTTTTCCCATTTTCTTTTAAAAATGGGAAAAGGAACCGTCCCTCATTCCCACCGTCTCTCATTCCCATTTTAAAGCAATCAGCAAGGAGTGACTTATGGAAATATCAAAAGGCTGGAATGCAAGGAAGAAAAAGCAGCTGCAGGTCATCATCGCCTTCACCATCGTGCCGCTCTTCCTGCTCATTCTCTTTACGTATTACCCCTTCCTTGAAATGATCCGGTACAGCTTTTATAATATGAAGTATATCGGACCGAGAAAATTCGTCGGCTGGAGGAACTACGTCCAGGTCTTCACCAGACCGGACATTATCCGGACCCTCCTGCTTTCTCTCTACTACATGGTGGGCTCTGTCGTGCAGGTGGCGCTTGCCCTCTACCTGGCCACCATCTTCTGCTTTAAGGTCAAAGGGGAAAACCTCTGGAAGGGCTTCATTTTCTTCCCCTACCTGATCAACGGCATCGCCATTGGTTTCATTTTCAAATTCTTCTACACCAGAGGCTTTGTTCTGGACACCGTCCTGCAGGTCATCGGTTTCGACCTGGAGAACCTGCCTTACTGGCTCAAGGACCAGAAGATCAACAACTGGTCGCTGGTATTCACCTCCATCTGGCGTTACATGGGATCCAACATGGTCCTCTTCCTGGGCGCCATGATGTCGGTGGACGACACCCTCTATGAAGCGGCTTCGCTGGACGGCGCCAACAAGTGGCAGACCTTCCGCCACATTATTCTCCCGTCCATCAAGACCATCGTCACATTGAACATCATTCTCTCCATCACCGGCTCCCTCTCCGCCTTCGAGCCGCCGTATGTCATCACATCCGGCGCCAATGGAACGGGCACCTTCTTCGTCGTCATGAACGATATCGCCCACACCAGCCAGAAGGTCGGTCTGGCCAGCGCCATGGCTGTCTTCCTGCTCTTCGTCATCATCGTCGCCAAGTTCGTCCAGGATGCCCTCTTTAAGTACATCTTCCGGAATGCGGACACCGACGATGAGTCGGCGGACGTCGCCAGGGCGAGGAAGAAGGCCCAGAAGGCCGCGGCCAGGAAAGCGAAAGGAGGGGCATGACCATGGCAAAGACCACAGCAGCGAAAGTCAGGCACCACTACAGCGCCGGGACCATCATCTGGGAAATCATCAAGTACGCCTCCGTGATCCTCTGCAGCTTCATCGCCATCCTGCCGATCGTCTCCTGCGTGATCACGGCCGCCAAGACGCCGGAGGAGTATCAGACGACCAACGTCATGACGCCCCCGGCCAACTGGCTTAACTTCTCCAACTACCTGGAGGCCTTCAAGACCGCCAACATGGGAACAGCTTTCCGCAATTCCCTGATCATCCTGGTCTTTGTCCTCCTCGGCTCTATCATCATCGGTACCCAGCTGGCCTACGTCCTGAACCGGTTCAAGTTCCCGGGCAACGCCCTGATCAGGAACATGTTCACCTTCGCGGCCCTGCTCCCCGGTATCGCGATGCAGGTCGTCGTCTATGAGATCATGACCAACCTCCATCTGGTGAATACCATGTACGGTTACATCATCATGATGTGCGGCACGGACGTCATGTCCATCTACATTTACATCCAGTACTTCGAGAACCTGCCGGTCTCCCTCGACGAGAGCGCCTTCATGGACGGAGCTTCCTACTTCAGGATCTTCTACTCCATCCTCCTGCCGCTCCTTAAGCCGGCCATCGTTACCAACCTGATCCTGAAGGGCGTCGGCGTATACAACGAGTACTACTGCGCCAACCTTTACCTCCAGGACAAGCGGGCGCTCTGCACAGTGGCGACCTCGCTCTACACATTCACAGGCCCTCTGGGCAGCCAGTACAATATGATCTGCGCCGGCGTCATCATGTCGCTTCTTCCGGCCCTGATCGTGTTCATCGCGCTTCAGAACCAGATCTACAGCGGCGTGGCCGCCGGGGCTGTCAAGGGCTGACAGACAGCACCAAAAAACGGAGCAGCAGATTGCTATGAAATGAGGGAAATAGGATCTGCTGCCCCAGCCTGATGCAGGAGGTGAAAATGAGAACCGAAATCGAAGCGCATCTTAAGGAAAAGCTGATCCCCTTCTGGGCAGGACTCCAGGATGAGGAGAACGGCGGCTTTTACGGCTATGTGGATCGAGGACTCGCCACGGACAGGGAAGCGGACAAGGGCTGCATCCTGATGAGCCGGATCACCTGGTTCTTCTCGGGTGCCTACCGGGCCCTGGGAGATCCCATGCTCCTTGCCAAGGCCCGCTGCGGCTATGAATTCCTCCGGGACCACTGCTTTGACCGGGAATACGGCGGCATTTACTGGTCCGTCACCTTCCGGGGAGAGCCATCGGATACCATCAAGCACACCTACAATCAGGCCTTTGCCATTTACGCACTTTCCTCCTACTTTGACGTTTCCGGTGATCCGGAAGCGCTGATGAGAGCGCTGGACCTCTTTCATCTTATTGAAGATAAGATGAAGGATGAGGGCGGCTACCTCGAGGCCTTTGACCGGCGCTTCAGGCCGTCCTCCAACGAGAAGCTGTCGGAAAACGGCGTGGAAGCCGCCCGTTCCATGAATACCCACCTCCACGTGATGGAGGCCTACACGGAGCTCCTCCGCGTACTGACGGAGAAGAAGATGGCGGAGCGGGAGAGCGACCGCCGGGCCGTGTGGCAGGCCCTCTCCGGTGTCTGCCGGATCTTTACGGACAGAATGTGGAATCCTGCCAAAGAGCGCGTGGAGGTCTTCTTCGACCACGAGTGGAAGTCCCTGATCGACCTCTGGTCCTCCGGCCACGACATTGAGAGCTCCTGGCTGGCCGACCGGGCGGCGGACGTGCTGACGGCGGGGGCCTCCTCGGAAGAGGAAAAGCAGTGCGCGGCTGTCATTTCCAGGGAGATCCACGATGCGACGGCTGTCATGGCCCGCGCGGTCTATGAGAAGGCTTTCATGCGGGACAGCGTCGTGACTGAATTTGAAAATGGAAGACCTGCCCCGGGCCGGGTCTGGTGGGTCCAGGCGGAGACAGTCGTCGGTTTTCTGAACGCCTATGGAAAGAATCCGGAGAAGACGGAATACCTGGATGGGGCCGGGAGGACCTGGGACTTTATCCGGCGGAACTTTGTGGATCCCCGGGAGGGGTCAGAGTGGTTCTGGGACCTGACTGAGAGCTTCGCCCCCACGGACAAGCCTATCGTCGAGCCCTGGAAATGCCCCTACCACAACGGCCGGATGTGCTTTGAAGTGATGGACCGCCTGAAGGGCGATCTGTAAACGCCAATCCGCGCGCCTGTTTCCGACTGATGCCATGACGGAGCGGCAGCGACTCGATCCTTATAAAAGCAGGCCCACGGGTGTTCCGCGGCAGACCGCTTTCAAACCAGTCTACCAATAAAGCAAGGAGGAAAAGTCTGTGATCCACAAAAAGTACTATGAGGAGGCGGCCAAGCAGGAGCAGCTCCTGGCCGCGAAGAACCGGAAGACAGAGTTCTACAACGGCATTTTTGAACGGTACGAGCATCCCGTCCTGACCCGGGAGCATGTCCCGCTCACCTGGCGGTACGACCTGAACGCGGAGACCAATCCCAACTTCGAGGAGAGACTGGGCATCAACGCGGTCCTGAACTCGGGCGCTATCTACTTCAACGGCAAGTACTGCCTGGTGGCCCGGATCGAAGGAAATGACCGCAAGTCCTTCTTCGGCATCGCGGAGAGCGACAACGGCGTCGACGGATTCCGTTTCACGGACTATCCCATTCTCTTTGACGATGTGTGCCCGGAGGAGGTCAACGTCTACGACATGCGTCTCACCGCCCATGAGGACGGCTGGATCTACGGCGTCTTCTGCTCCGAGAGCAAGGACACGACGGTGAATGACCTCTCCGCGGCTGTGGCGGCGGCCGGTATCGTGCGGACCAAGGATCTCAAGAACTGGGAGCGCCTGCCCAACCTGGTGACCAAGCGGTCTCCCCAGCAGCGGAACGTGGTCCTGCATCCGGAGTTTGTGGACGGCAAGTACGCCTTCTACACCCGCCCCATGGACAGCTTCATCGACACCGGCTCGGGCGGCGGCATCGGCTTCGGCCTCGCGGAGGACATCACTAATGCGGTGATCGACGAGGAGAAGATCCTGAGCCGGCGGCGCTATCACCAGATCACGGAGGCGAAGAACGGCGAGTGCACGGTGCCCATCCGCGGGAAGAAGGGCTGGCTCCACATCGCCCACGGCGTCAGAATGACGGCAGCTGGCCTCAGATATGTCCTTTACGCCTACGCCACATCTTTGGAAGATCCCTCCGTCGTGATCGCAGAGCCCGGCGGGCTCCTGCTCGGGCCCCGCGAAGGGGAGCGGGTCGGCGACGTATCCAACGTCGTTTTCTCGAACGGCGCGATCTGCGAGGAGAGCGGCAGGATCCTGCTCTATTACGCTTCCAGCGATACCAGGGTCCATGTGGCGGAGACCAGCCTCGAGCGGCTGGAGGATTACATTTTCAACACGCCGGCGGATCCGGGCAGGAGCGTCCTGTGCGTGCGGCAGCGGTGCGACCTTATCAGCCGGAACCTGGAGCTTCTCAGGGAAAAGTGAATACATGCATTCCTTAAGGAATGTACGTCTCTTTGACAATCAAACCAGTGCTGCCTTCGGTCTGACTTTGGCGATCCGGCCCGATCGGTTCCGGTCACAAAACCGGCAGGCAGCCTTTTACTTTTACACGATCTCGAATCAAAATGCAGAGCCAAGGCCCTGGCATTGACTTTATCGGATGAATCTCAGGAAGGAGTTCATTTATATGAAATATCAGATTCTGGGCAGCCCGGCTGTCCCCAATATGCCCTGGCAGGACAAGCCCGCAGATTGCGGCGCCATCCCCGTCTGGCGTTATACCGAAAACCCCATCATCCGCAGAAATCCCATCCCGGGCGTGGCGCGGATCTTCAACAGCGCCGTCATGCCCTATAAGGACGGCTACATCGGCGTATTCCGGGCCGAGCAGACGGACGGAATCCCCTTCATTTACCTGGGCCGTTCCAAGAACGGACTTGATTGGACTTTCTCCCCGGACAGGATCATTTTCCGGGATGAGGCGGGAAATGAATTCATGCCCCTTTACGCCTACGACCCCCGCCTGGTCCGGATCGAGGATACCTACTACCTGATCTGGTGCCAGGACGCCTACGGCGCGGCCATCGGCATGGCCTGGACCAAGGACTTCAAGGTCTTTACCAGGATGGAGAACCCCTTCCTGCCCTTTAACCGTAACGCAGTCCTCTTCCCGAGGAAGATCAATGGGACCTACCGCCTTCTGTCCAGACCTTCGGACAGCGGTCATACTCCCTTCGGCGATATCTACATTTCCGAGAGCCCGGACCTGGTGTACTGGGGCCGCCACCGCCACGTCATGGGCAAGAGCCCGGAGTGGTGGGAGTCCGTGAAGATCGGCGGCGGCGCGGCGCCCATCGAGACCTCCGAGGGCTGGCTCCTCTTTTACCACGGGGTCACCGGCACCTGCAACGGCCTGGTCTACTCCATCGGTGGCGCTCTGCTGGATATCGACGAGCCATCCAAAGTACTGGCCCGCTGCAGCACCTTCCTGCTGACGCCGGAGGAGTGGTATGAGGAGCGGGGCTTCGTGCCCAACGTCTGCTTCCCCTGCGCCACGATCCATGATCCGGATACCGGCAGGATCGCCATCTACTATGGCGCGGCGGATTCCTATGTGGCGGTGGCCTTTACGACCCTTGACGAGATCATCGATTACATTCGGGCCCACAGCGTGGTGAGAGAATCGGACAGCGAGCCCGGCCGGAGGTGACAGATGGCCATACTGAAGCTGAAGCCGGCCTGCAAGGACTATCTCTGGGGCGGCCACCGGCTTGTGGAAGAATACAACGTTGACTACGACGGACCGGTCTGCGCCGAGGCCTGGGAGGTATCCTGCCATCCGGACGGACCTTCCGTCATCGAAAACGGCCCCTACGCGGGCCTGACCCTCCAGGAATACATTGACCGGAACGGGCGGGAAGTGCTGGGCACCCATTGCCGGCGCTTTCGGGACTTCCCAATCCTGACCAAGTTCATCGACGCCAGGGACAATCTCTCCATTCAGGTCCATCCCGGCAACGGCTTCGCCCTCCAGCATGAGGGCCAGTACGGCAAGACCGAGATGTGGTATATCCTGGACGCGGAGCCCGGAGCCTTCCTCTACTACGGTTTCCGCCAGGAAATCTCCCGGGAGGAATTCGCCCGGCGGATCCGGGAGAACACCCTCCTGGAGGTCCTGAACGCGGTCCCTGTACAGAAGGGCGACGCGCTCTTTATCGAGTCGGGCACCCTCCACGCCATCGGCAAGGGCATCCTCATCGCGGAGATCCAGCAGAACTCCAACGTGACCTACCGCGTCTACGACTACGGACGGGTCGGGAAGGACGGACGGAAGAGAGACCTCCATATCGAGAAGGCCCTGGCTGTGACCAACCGGGTCCCCATCGTGAGGCGGGGGAGCGGATACCCCCACGTCGCGGATTGTGATTATTTTACTGTGGACAAGCTTTACCTGGACGGGAACCTGACCTATCGGATGCAGGGAACGGTCTATGACACCTCCTTCCTCAGCATCCTCATTCTGGACGGGGAGGGTACCATCAGCAACAAGGGCGAGAAGGTCACCTACCGGAAGGGAGATTCCCTCTTCCTGCCCGCCGGCTGCGGCGACTGGCAGATCGAGGGCTGCTGCGACGCGCTCCTCACGACCATCCGGGAGAAGGCCAGCCCCATTCGGGCGGGCGTGACCATCGGTTCCTCCGAGGTCCGGATCGGCCTCGTGGGGGACAGGAACGAGCTGATCGCCCACAAGCGGTATCCGCTGGACAGAAAGAAGGCGCCGCTGGAGACCATCGGCGAGGCCGCCCAGAACACCCTGGACCTCCTCGCGGAAAATGAAGTCCCGCTGGACCAGTGTATCGGCGTGGGCGTCGGCGTCCCGGGCACCATCGACCGGCGGGAGGGCCGGGTGATCTACTCCAACAACCTCCGCTGGGAAGACGTGCCTCTGGCCTCGGAGTTCGGCAAAGTGATTCCCTGCCCGGTGCGGATCGCCAACGACGCGGACTGCGCCGCCCTGGGTGAGGCGGCCGCCGGCGCCGGCAAGGACGTCAGCGACGTGGTCATGTTCACGCTGGGCAACGGCGTGGGCGGCGGCATCATCCTGAAGGGCGAGATCTTCGAGGGCGGCATCATGGGCGGCAGTGAGCTGGGGCACCAGGTGATCCGTGTCAACGGCCGCCAGTGTACCTGCGGCAGAAAGGGGTGCCTCGAGGCCTACGTCTCCCTGCCTGCGCTTCTGCGCTCCGGGTCCCAGGCCGCCGGCCGGGATGTGACGGCGAAGGAAATCTTCGACGGCGCCCGGAAGGGGGACATCGCCATGCAGGAGGTCCTGGAGCAGTACACGCTGATGCTGGGGCAGGGCATCGTCAACATCGTCAATATGTTCCGGCCCCAGATGATCATTCTCGGCGGACTTCTGTCCGAATATGCCGGGGAGCTCAGCGGACCCATCATGGAGATGATTTCCGAGGACGCCTTCGGCGGCAACCAGGGGAAGCTGCCTGAGCTGAAGACGGCGGTCCTGGGCAGCGACGCCGGTCTGATCGGAGCGGCAAACCTGTGAGCACGGCTAAGGACGGTAAGAGAGAAGAAGCGAAGCTGTCTGATTGGAGCTGCCGGTCTGCAATATGAGCCGGCGGCTATAGTCAGGAAGATCGTGACTGGAGCGGAAGAAAGAGAAATAAGATGAGGAATGCGGCGCCGACGTGACTTGCGCCGCAGGCCTGCAGCCATGGGAGGAAACCGACGATCATGACGAAGCAAGAATTATTCCGGGGCGACAACCCATTTAACGAGGTGATGACCCGCATCTTTAACCTTCTGGAGCTGAACCTCCTGTGGCTCATCTTCAGCCTGCCGGTCATCACGGTGGGGGCCTCCACCTGCGCCCTCTACACACTCTGCTTTCGGATACTGTCGGACCGGGAGACCAGCGTTTTCCGGGAGTTCATAAAGGCTTTTAAGGAAAATTTCCGGCAGAGCCTTCCCTACACGCTGACCCTCCTTGTGGCGGGCGGTATTCTGGCGGCCGATTTCCACATTCTCGGAGGGGATGGGAGGAGCACGCAGAGTATCCTCTACGGATGCTGTCTGGTCCTCCTTGCAGGGGCTGTCGCAGTGTTTTCCTACGCATTCCCCCTCTTTTCCCGCTTTGAGAATACCTTCGGCGGCACCATGAACAACGCCTGGCGTCTCGCGGCGACGAAGCTCCCGCAGACCCTGGTCCTTCTTTTGATCCATGGTCTGCCCTGGGCCCTCCTCCTTCTTGTGCCGGAAGTCTTTTTCCACGTCTTCTGGCTCTGGGTCTTTGCGGGGGAGGCGGTCGGTGCTTATTTGTCATCGATGATACTTGCCCCGGTGCTGGCGGAGCTGGAGCGGCCTTGACATCAGGTGATGAGTGAAATGATTTGGCCGCCTTGAGCTCGGTCTGCCGGCGGTAGAGGCGGCTGGAGCAGCCTTGACGTCAGGCAATTAGTGAAATGATTTGGCCGTCCTGAGCTCGGTATGTCGGCGGTCTGAGGTGCTTTGCGCCCTGGCCGTCTGGAAAAATGCAGAAGATCTCTTTGAGAGGCAGGTCCTGCCAGGTGGAGTTCAAGCATGATTGCCGGGCTTTCGGCGGTTATTGGATGAAGGTGATTGAAAATGGAAGACAGAGCATACGAACTGTACCTGGAGTGGCTTCATGACCCCAGGTACGATGAGAAGACGAAAGAGGAGCTTGCCTGCATTTCCGATGACAGGGAAGAGATCCGTGACCGGTTCTACCGTGACCTGGAATTCGGGACCGGCGGTCTGCGCGGCGTCATCGGCGCCGGCACCAACCGGATGAATATCTATACGGTCCGCAAGGCGACCCAGGGGCTGGCCAACTATATTTTGAAGGAGAACGGGGCCGGGAAGGGCGTGGCCATCGCCTACGACTCGAGGCGGATGTCCCCGGAGTTCTCCATGGAGGCGGCGCTGGTCCTGTGCGCGAACGGAATCCGGACGTATCGTTTTACGTCCCTCAGGCCCACGCCGGAGCTGTCCTTCGCCCTGCGGCAGCTCGGCTGTATGGCGGGCATCGTCATCACGGCCAGCCACAACCCCAGGGAGTATAACGGCTACAAGGTCTACTGGGAGGACGGCGCCCAGATCACGCCGCCCCACGACAAGAATATCCTCGCGGAGGTGGCCAAGGTGACCGACCTCGATATGGTCAAGGCCATGTCCGAGAAGGAGGCCCGCGCCAAGGGGCTGCTGACGGATATCGGCGAGGAGATCGACGATGCCTATATAGCGGCTGTCAAGGCCCTCAGCATTCATCCGGAAGTCATCCGGGAGCAGGCGGACAATCTCAAGATCGTTTACACGCCGCTGCACGGGACAGGCAATATCCCGGTCCGCCGTGTCCTCAGGGAACTGGGCTTTACCCACGTATCGGTGGTGCCGGAGCAGGAGAAGCCGGAGGGCGGCGAATTCCCCACCGTTTCTTACCCCAATCCTGAGGATCCGGCCGCCTGGAAGCTGGCGCTGGCCCAGGCCGTGCGGGAGGATGCGGACATCGTGATGGCGACGGATCCGGACGCGGACCGTCTTGGGATATGGGTCAAGGACCCGTCTGCGCCTCAAGCTTCCGGGAAGGCGGATGATACCGGGTATGCGCGCTACAGGAGTTTCACCGGAAATATGTCGGGCATGCTGATTGCTGAATACATTTGCCGGGAGCTCACCCTGGCAGGCCGGATGCCGGAAAATCCTGCCCTGGTGGAGACGATTGTGACAACCGATATGGTGAAGCCTCTCGCGGCCTACTGGAATGTGGATCTCATCGAGGTCCTGACCGGCTTCAAATATATCGGCGAGCAGATCCGCCTCTTTGAGGAGACCGGATCCCACCACTATGTCTTCGGCCTCGAGGAGAGCTACGGCTGCCTGGCCGGGACCCATGCCCGGGACAAGGACGCCTGCTCGGCCGTCATGATGCTGGCCGAGTGCGCTGCCTTCTATAAGGCCAAGGGAATGACGCTGATCGACGCCATGCGGGAGCTCTATGAGAAATACGGCTGGTACAAGGAAGGCCTGACTTCCGTCACATTGAAGGGAGAGAACGGCGCGGCTGAGATCGCGCGGCTCATGGAGAGCCTGCGGGAAGCGCCCGCTGCCATGCCGGGCGGCGAGAAGATCCTGGCGGTTCGGGATTACCGGGCGGGGACCCGCAGAGACTGCCTGGATGGGCATGTGGAGAAGCTTTCTCTGCCTAAATCCAACGTTCTCTACTATGAGCTGGAAGACGGCTGGTGCTGCGCGAGACCTTCAGGAACTGAGCCCAAGATCAAGTTCTATTATGGCGTGAAAGGGGCTTCTGAGGCGGACGCCGAAGAGAGGCTGGCCCGCCTTAAGGAAGGACTTCTGTCGCTGGCCAAGTGAGGCCGGGGAGGAAGCGGACAAGATTGGTGGTCTTCATTTCCCGGCTGAGGAAGCTGCAAAAAGGCGAACATGGCAGAGGGATACAAAATCATCAGGATGTATGACTTTGCCAGGTGAGGCGGGAAAGGTTCACGAAGCCCTTTGGCGGCCGCACAGTTAAGTAGAATAGCTATATGATCCGACGGCGGAAATGCCGCCGGGAGCACAGAGCGCGCAGGAGAAGGGCACATTTCCTGCGCGGCAGTGTTGAGAGAGGAGAGCGTATGTTAAAGAGCGCTGCTGTATTTTCAGACCATATGGTCCTGCAATGCATGAAGCCGATCCCTGTCTGGGGCTGGGCCGGGGCGGAGAAGGAGGTGACTGCCCAACTGGGGGAGGATACCGTCACCGTTCGGGCAGACCGTACCGGATATTTCATGGCCGTACTCCCGCCGAGGTCGGTCGGAAGAGGTTATACCCTCACCCTCTCCTCGGAAAATGAAACCATCCGCTTCACCGACGTCGCCATCGGAGAAGTCTGGTATGCCGGCGGGCAGAGCAACATGGAACTGATGCTAGCGGAGAGCTGGGAGGGCGAGCGGGCTGTGGCCGAAAGCGGGTGCGAGGACATCCGGTTCTACATGACCCCAAAATGCGCCGTGACCGGTCCGGAGCTTGAGGAAGCGGAGGCCGCTTCAGCCTGGCAGGTCTGCGGGCCGGAGACGAGCGGCGTGATGAGCGCGGTGGCTTATTATTTTGCCCGGCATCTTCATGCTGCCCGGAAGGTGCCGGTGGGCATCCTCTGCTGCGCCTGGGGCGGGACCTCCATCAGCTGCTGGATGAGCGAAAACCAGCTGCAAAAGACCGCCGCCGGCATGCGGTACCTGGAAAACTATGCCGCCCTGGTGGGCGACAAGACGGATGCGGAATATGCTGCCGAGATGGAAGCCTACTGGGCAGACTGGAACGCCTGGAACGACCGGGTGCAGGCAAGGCGCCGCCGGGAGCCGGGCGTGACCTGGGAGGTCCTGAACGAGGAGTGCGGGCTCTGCCCCTGGCCCCAGCCGGCCGGAAGGCAGTCACCTTTCCGCCCCGCAGGCCTCTACTCGACCATGACCGAGCGGATCTGCCCCTACAGCATCCGCGGGTTCCTCTATTACCAGGGCGAGGAGGACGAGTCCCGGTACGCGGACTATGACTGGATGGTGTACTCCCTCATCACCGAGTGGCGGGGGGCCTGGGGGGGTAGAGCGCTGCCTTTCCTTTTCGTGCAGCTTCCCATGTACACGGCCAAGGCCGAGTGGGAAGCCGGCATCGACGACCGGCACTGGGCCATGCTGCGGGACCAGCAAATGAAAACCGCCTCCACCATCCGCCATACCGGCCTGGCGGTCCTGACCGACTGCGGCGAGTTCGACAACATCCATCCCCTGGACAAGGAGACGGTCGGCCGGCGGCTGGCCCTGCAGGCCAGGGCCAAGGTCTATGGGGAGGACATCTGCGCGGACGCGCCGGTCATGGACAAGGTGACCTTCGCCGGCGGGAGAGCCATCGTCCGATTCCGCCACACAGGCGGCTGCCTCAAGGCTGCGGGAGAGAAAATCCAGGGCTTCGAACTGGCGGGAAGTGACTGCATTTTCCACCCGGCAAAGGGTCAGATTGAAACAGATACGGTGGTCCTTACGGCTGATGGGGTGCAGGATCCGCTGTATGTGCGGTATGCCTGGCATAATTACTGCCGCGCCAATCTCTTCGGCTGCACAGGTCTGCCGGCGGCTCCCTTCCGGACGGACCGGTTTTCTATAGAAGGTAAGGCACAATAATATGCTCCGGGAAAAATATGGGAAAAAGCTGCAGTATTTCATGGATTATTATTTCCTAAAGACGGTGGCCTTCATTTTCTGTCTGATTGTCGTCGCTCTCTTTGCCTACCATTATTTCATGCCGGGGCCGGAGACGGTGCTGTACGCTGCCGTCTACGACCTGACTCTGGACGCGGACCGGAAGGAGGCTCTTTGTGAGGAGCTTGCGGCTGTGAGCGGTGAGGGCACGGAACCCGCCCAGATCATCGTGGACGATTCCTTCCGGTCCGACGCCCGGAAGGATGTGGAGCGGCTGCAGGTGCTGGCGGCCAACCGGGCGGTGGATGTTATCATTTGTCCGCGGAAGGACATCATGGAGAGCTATGCGGCCTACGGGTACCTCACGGATCTCACGGAAGTCCTGCCGCAGGCGGCAGCGGAGACGGCGGAAAATGAGGACAGGCTCCTCGTGACGCCGGGCATGCTGTGGACGGATGAGATTTCCTTCGAAGACCACGAAAGCGGCCAGGGGCCGGCGCTGCCCTACATTTACGACCTTTCGGGCAAGACGGCCTGGGAGGACCTGGCGGGTGACGGAACAGAGTGCTACCTGGGCGTAGTGCTGGATTCGCCCCATGAAGAGATGGCGGAGGAACTCATCACCGCGCTCGCAGGGTAAAAACTGGGAATCAGGGACGGTTCCTTTTCCCACTTTTCGAGAATCGAAAAGTGGGAAAAGGAACCGTCCCTGATTCCCAGTTTGCCTCTGATATCCCCCACACACAAACAGGTTGATTTTTCCCACTCCAGAAAGTATCATAAATAAAGGACATTATTCGGAACATGCCGGCGATGGGGTCTGGGGAGGCCTGCCGGCGAAAGGGGGAGAACTATGAGATGCCCGTATTGCGGCAAGGAGAACACCAAGGTCGTCGATTCGCGCCCTGCGGACGACAACACCGCCATCCGCAGGAGGAGACTCTGCGATTCCTGCGGCAAGCGCTTCACATCCTATGAGAAGGTCGAGATCGTACCGCTCATGGTGGTCAAAAAGGATATGAACCGAGAGCAGTTCGACAGGAACAAGCTGGAGGCCGGCGTGGTCAGGGCCTGCCACAAGCGGCCGGTGCCGGCCAAGGCCATCTCCGAGCTGGTCAATTCGGTGGAGAACGAGCTCTACAACATGGGAGAGCGGGAAATTCCGAGTTCTGTCATCGGCGAGAAGGTCATGATCCGCATGAAAGAGCTGGATCCTGTCGCCTATGTCCGCTTCGCCAGCGTCTACCGCGAATTCAAGGACGTAGAAACCTTTATGGATGAACTGAAAAAGTTCCTTCGCTGATGGCAGAGGGCGTGCCTTGGTACGGCTGTGAAAAAGTGGGAATAAGGGACGGTTCCTTTTCCCAGTTTTCACGGAAAACTGGGAATCAAGGACGGTTCCTTCTCTCAGTTTTCAGAGGAAAGTGGG